>JBQCFA010000451.1:0-2511 GCA_051959695.1 Rhizobiaceae bacterium | reverse complement strand
GAGTTCATCCGCGAGCGCGAGGCGCTGCAGCGCGCCGTCGACGAGGCCTATGAGGCCAAGCTCATCGGCAAGGGCAACAAGAACGGCTGGGATTTCGACATCATCGTCCATCACGGCGCCGGCGCCTATATCTGCGGCGAGGAGACGGCGCTGCTCGAAAGCCTGGAAGGCAAGAAAGGGCAGCCTCGCCTGAAGCCGCCTTTTCCGGCCAATGTAGGCCTCTACGGTTGTCCGTCGACGGTCAACAACGTCGAATCGATCGCCGTTGCGCCGACCATTCTCAGGCGTGGCGCGGCGTGGTTTGCCGGCATCGGCCGGCCGAACAACACCGGCACCAAGCTGTTCTGCATCTCCGGCCATGTCGAGAAGCCGTGCACCGTGGAAGACGCCATGTCGGTGCCGTTCCGCGAACTGATCGAGACGCATTGCGGCGGCGTTCGCGGCGGCTGGGACAATCTGCTTGCCGTCATCCCGGGCGGCGCTTCGGTCCCCCTGGTGCCGGCGAAGGAGATCATGGACTGTCCCATGGACTTCGACGCGCTGAAGGATTTGAAGTCCGGTCTCGGCACGGCGGCCGTCATCGTCATGGACAAGTCGACGGACGTCGTGAAGGCGATCGCGCGCCTCTCCTATTTCTACAAGCACGAAAGCTGCGGCCAGTGCACGCCCTGCCGCGAGGGCACCGGCTGGATGTGGCGCGTGATGGAGCGGCTGGTGCGTGGCGAGGCGCAGAAGCGCGAGATCGACATGCTCCTCGACGTGACCAAGCAGGTCGAGGGCCACACGATCTGCGCGCTCGGCGACGCCGCCGCATGGCCGATCCAGGGCCTGGTGCGGCATTTCCGTCCGGAAATCGAGCGGCGCATCGACGAGTTCTCGCGCAACGCGCACCGCGCCGAACCGGTGCTAGTCGCGGCGGAATAGCAAGTTTCAAAAGACGACCTGGATAGGGAAACGGCAGGAGAGGGGTTGCGGAAGAACGGCAACGAGACGACCCGAAAGGAGACGGTCAATGTCGATGTTTCCCATACCCGAGACGATGATGCCTGACATGAGCGAGATCGAGGCGATGAACAGGGAGTTCGCGGCGTTCCTGCCCATTGGCGGAACACCAGCGGCCATGAACCTGATGATGCATCCGGCCGGCGGGCTCGCGGCCGCCGCCGCGCTTTCCATGGGCTTGGCCAGCCAGGCCCTCGGCGTCTGGATGGGCGCGGTCGCCGGTTCGATGGAGGCTGCCCGGCAGCTTTACGGGACGAACGTTCCCGGCATGGATGTTTTCGGCTTCGGCGCCACCTGGGACGACAGCGACTGCGACGTCGATGCCGCAAAGCCGGCGCCGAATTCGCCGGTGTCGCGCGCGAAATCGGCAGCGAAGACGCTGATGGCCGATCTGGAGAGTGCGTCGGCGGACTTTGCGGGCGCCGCCGACAAGGTAGCCGGCGCATCCGGCAAGCCAGTGCATGGCGGCCGGCCGGCGAAAGAAAGCAGGGATGTGGCGGCGTCTGCTCGCGCCGGGGATGAAGTCCTGCCTCCTGATGCGTCAAAGATACTGCCGGAGGACTTCCACCGGCCGCATGCGATGGAGAAGCCGGAAGCCCCCGATGATCTGAAGCTAATTTCGGGCATCGGGCCGAAACTGGAGCAGGTGCTGAACGGGCTTGGCGTGTGGACTTTCGGCCAGATCGCAGGCTGGGAGCCCGAGGAGATCGCCTGGGTGGAGGACTATCTCGGCTTTGGCGGCCGCATCGGGCGGGACGAGTGGCTGAGGCAGGCAGGCGCGCTGGCTGGAAAGACCGGTTGAATATCCTCGCCGCGCTGACGCGGGCAGGTTCGAAAAATCCACCGGGCGGACTGGCCACGGGCGTTCGGATGGCATACGAAGCGGCGATCGCCGCAGGGGCAAGGAATGGCTAGACTCAAGGTCGACGGCAAAGAGATCGAAGTGCCCGATCACTACACGTTGCTGCAGGCGGCGGAGGAAGCCGGTGCGGAGATTCCGCGTTTCTGCTTCCACGAGCGGCTTTCGATCGCCGGCAATTGCCGCATGTGCCTGATCGAGGTGAAGGGCGGCCCGCCCAAGCCGCAGGCCTCCTGCGCCATGGGCGTGCGCGATTTGCGCCCCGGCCCTAACGGCGAGCCGCCGGAGATGTTCACCAACACACCGATGGTGAAGAAGGCGCGCGAAGGCGTGATGGAGTTCCTGCTCATCAATCACCCGCTCGACTGCCCGATCTGCGACCAGGGCGGCGAATGCGACCTGCAGGACCAGGCGATGGCCTTCGGCGTGGATTCCTCGCGCTACAAGGAAAACAAGCGCGCGGTCGAGGACAAGTATATCGGTCCACTGGTCAAGACGATCATGAACCGCTGCATCCATTGCACGCGCTGCGTCCGGTTCACCACCGAGGTGGGCGGCGTATCGGAACTCGGCCTGATCGGCCGGGGCGAGGACGCCGAGATCACCACCTATCTCGAGCGCGCCATGACCTCGGAGCTGCAGGGCAACGT
>JBQCFA010000450.1:0-3087 GCA_051959695.1 Rhizobiaceae bacterium | reverse complement strand
TGCGTCCCTTCGCCACAAGGTCCGGCCGCTTCATGCCGCGGATGCCGACGAAATCCGCCTTCTTCTTGCCGACCGCCCATGAAAGCCCGGCATCGTCCGGCGTCACCGTGCCGTCCGTATCCTGACCGACGATGATATAGCCCTTCTCGGCGCGCAGGACGTGCATCGTCTCGGTGCCGTACATGCAGGCGCCGTGCTTCTGGCCTTCCTTCCAGATGGCCTCCATCACCTCCGGCCCGTAATCCGACGGCACGTTGACCTCGAAACCGCGCTCCCCCGAAAACGACATGCGGAAGAGCCGTGTCGGAACGCCGCATATCTTGCCGACGCGGACGGACATGTGCGGCATCGCTTCGTCCGACAGGTCGATATCCTGGACCAGAGGCGCGACGATATCGCGGCTCTTCGGCCCTGGACCGCGATTACTGCCCATTGCTCGGTCGTGGAGGTCAGCCACACCTTGAGATGTGGAAATTCCGTCTGCAGATAGTCTTCCATGTGGTTCATGACGCGCGGCGCGCCGCCGGTCGTCGTCGTCACGTGGAAGCGGTCCTCAGCCAGCCTGCCGACGACGCCATCGTCATAGATGAAGCCGTCTTCCCTCAGCATGACGCCATAGCGGCAGCGGCCCGGATCGAGCTTCTGCCAGGGGTTGGTGTAGAGAAGCTCCATGAAGGCCGCAGCGTCCGGGCCGACCACCTCGATCTTGCCCAGCGTGGTCGCGTCGAAGATGCCCGCCGCCTTGCGCACGATGGCGCATTCGCGGTTGACGGCGGCGTGCATGTCCTCGCCGCCCTGCGGGAAATACCAGGCGCGCTTCCACTGCCCGACATCCTCGAACACCGCTCCGCGCGCCACTGCGAAATCGTGCATCGGCGTCCGGCGCGTCGGCTCGAACAGGACCCCGCGCGAATGGTTGACGATGGCGCCGAAGGTGACGGGCGTATAGGGCGGCCGGAAGGTCGTCAGCCCGACTTCCGGCATGGTCTTGCCAAGCATCTCCGCCGCGATCGCCAGGCCGTGCAGATTGGACGTCTTGCCCTGATCGGTCGCCATGCCGTTGGTGGTGAATCGCTTGACGTGCTCGATGGAGCGCATGCCCTGCCCGACCGCTAGCCTGATGTCCTTGGCGGTCACGTCGTTCTGGAAGTCTACGAAGGCCTTGGCCGCATTGTCCGGACCGGCGCCGGGCGCGGCGCCTGCCATGCCGCGCGACCAGCTTTCGCTGGTTTCGGCCTTGGGGCGTGCCTGCCGAGGCCCCGCGAAGCCGGCCTCCCTGGCCGCCTTCTCCCCGGCGGCAAAGGCTTCCGAAACCGTAGGGCCGATCCCGTCCGTGCCGTTGCAGCCGCCCACCGAAACGCAGGCCTGCGCATACTGGCCCGGCACGAAGCGATTTGTCGTCTCGTTGAAGGCGACCTTGCCGCGCGACTGGGAGAAGAGATGCAGCGACGGCGTCCATCCTGCCGACATCAGCAGCGCGTCGACGGGAATGACGCGCTCGGGACCGCCTTTCTTCGCCTGCACCACCATCGAGGAAATGCGCAGTCGGCCGCTGGTCTTCAACACCGTCCGTCCGAGGTTGAGTTCGATGCCGAGCGCGCGCGCCTCGTCGATGGCCGGTCCCGCCGGATTGTCGCGCGTATCGACGATGGCCGCGACGTTGACGCCGGCCTTCTTCAGGTCGATCGCCGCCCAATAGGCGGAATCGTTGGCGGTGAAGACGCCGACATTCGAACCGACCGCGACGCCGTAATGGTTCAGATAGGTGCGCGCGGCGGAAGCCAGCATGACGCCCGGCCGATCATTGTCGGCGAATACCATGTGGCGCTCGATGGCGCCGGTGGCGAGCACGACGCGCTTCGCCCTTACTTGCCAGAGCCGCTCGCGCGGCTGGTCCGGCGAGGGTTCGACGAGGTGATCGGTCAGCCGTTCGACAAGGCCTACGAAATTCTGCGCATAGTAGCCGAAGGCGGTCGTCCGGGTCAGCACGCGGACATTGTCCATTACCGCGAGCCTGGCGACCGTCGCCTGTCCCCACTGCCATCCCGGCTGTCCGTCGATGGTCGCACCCTGCTCGTAGCGTAGCGCGCCGCCGGGATCGGCCTGTTCGTCGCACAGGATGACGCGCGCGCCGGTTTCCGCCGCTGCCAGCGCCGCCGCCAGGCCGGCGACGCCGCCTCCGACAACGAGCACATCGCAATGCGCATAACGCGCCGAATAATGGTCCGGATCGGGCTTGTCGGGCGCGATGCCGAGGCCCGCCGCCTCGCGGATCCTCGGCTCGTAGAGCGATTTCCACGCCGCCTTCGGCCACATGAAGGTCTTGTAGTAGAAGCCGGCGGACAGAAGCGGCGAGACGAGATCGCTGACCGATCCCGCGTCGAAGGAAAGCGACGGCCAATAATTCTGCGAAACGGCCGTCAATCCCTCGTAGAGTTCCTGCACTGTCGCGCGCACGTTCGGCGTCCTGCGCGCGGCGTCGCGATGGATACCCACCAGCGCGCTCGGCTCTTCCGCGCCGGCCGACAGGATGCCGCGCGGACGGTGGTACTTGAACGAGCGGCCGACCAGGTGCACGCCATTGGCCAGCAGCGCCGAGGCGAGCGTGTCGCCTTCGACGCCCGCATATTCCTTGCCGTCGAAGCTGAAGCGGACGGATTTGCCGCGACCGAGACGGCCGACATTGGCAAGGCGGAAAGACATCGTCATAGCTTTCCCGCCCCGGGCAGTCGCTTCGGCTTCTTCTCGCCGGCCTTGTAGGTCATGATGAACCGATCCGTAACCGTGTCGCGCACCGCGTTGAAGAACCGCGCGCAGCCATGCACGTGCCGCCAGCGCTCGTAAATGACGCCCTTGGGATTTGTGCGGATGAAGAAGAACTTCTCGAAATCGTCGTCCGTCTCCTCGGCGATGTTCGCCGGGCGCGCGATATGCGCCTCGCCGGCGTTGCGGAATTCGAGTTCGGGCAGTTCCTGCTCGCAATAGGGGCAGCGGATCAGAAGCATTGTTGTCCCCGCTCGCTCCTCTAGTGCGCTACGGCGGCGGCTGCCGCCTCATCGATCAGGCGGCCGCTGCGGAAACGCTCCA
>JBQCFA010000449.1:0-2221 GCA_051959695.1 Rhizobiaceae bacterium | reverse complement strand
CAAGGCGACGCGCATCCATTTCCCGCCCGGCATGGCGCGGGCGGCGCTGGAAAAGACCGGCTACATGAAAAGCTTTCCGCAACTTGCCGGCTGCGTCCACTCCTTCATGGGCGACGAGCGCGACCATGCCCGCCTGCTCGGAATGATGGAGAAGGGCGAGGACTGGACGGAAACACAGGAGGCCACCGAGGTCGCGATGACGCCGGCGGCCTGCTATCCGCTCTATCCCACGGTTGCCCGGCAGGGGCCGGTGCCGGTGGAGGGTCTGCTCTACGAACTGTCCTCCTACTGCTTCCGGCACGAACCTTCGAAGGACCCGGCGCGCATGCAGCTCTTCCGCCAACGCGAGTACATCAGGATCGGCACCGCCGAACAGATACAGGCGTTCCAGAAAAGCTGGATGGAGCGCGGCCGGCGGATCGTCGAGGCGCTTGGCCTGCCCTGCGAGATCGAGGTCGCCAACGACCCGTTCTTCGGGCGCGCCGGGAAGATGATGGCCAACAGCCAGCGCGACCAGACGCTGAAGTTCGAGCTTCTGATCCCGGTGACGAGCATCGAGAAGCCGACCGCCTGCCTCTCGTTCAACAACCACCAGGACCATTTCGGGCAGAGCTGGGACATCCGTTTCGCCGACGGGACGGCCTGCCACTCGGGCTGCGTCGGTTTCGGGCTGGAGCGCGTGGCGCTGGCGCTGTTCCGCCATCACGGCCCCAATGTCGAGGCGTGGCCAGCCAAGGTCCGCCGGGCGCTTTGGGAGGCCTGACATGCGGCGGGTCATCACCGGGCTCGATCCCGTCGGTTACCGGCCGAGTTTCCTGCATGACGCGGAACGGCGCTGGCCGGAGACCAACTGCTATGTCGATCTCCTGATCGAGGTCTTGCATGCGGCGGGTTACGAGCCGGCCGCGGCGCTCGGCTTTACCGTGGCGCAGGATTTCGAGGGCGACCATTTCACCTTCTTCAAGTTCCCGACCGCCGATCTCCAGCGACTCTACGGCGTCGACATAGAGGAGCTGGCGGTCTTCGACCGGCTGGATGCACGCGTCGCCATGCAGATCGGCCGCAATCGGCTGCCGATGGTCGAAGTCGATTCCTTCTACCTGCCGGATACGCGCGGCGTCAGTTACCGGATCGCGCACTCGAAATCGTCGATCGGCATCAACGCGCTCGATCCGGCGAAGCGGCGGATGGAGTATTTCCACAACGCCGGCTATTTCATGCTGGAAGGCGAAGACTACGACGCCCTTTTCCCGGAGCAGGATGCGGCAAGCGGACTGCCGCTGTTCCCGTATTCGGAATTCATGAAGTTCGGACGCAGCCCGGCCCCCGACGATCTCGTGGGTGCTTCTCGATGCCTGCTCGCGCATCACCTGGCTCGACGCCCGAAGGAGAACCCCATCGCCGCCTACGCCGAAACCTTCGCCTGGCATGTGGAGGCACTGGCGGACCGGCGGCCGGAATATTTCCATACCTACGCCTTCAACACGCTGCGTCAGCTCGGTGCCAATTTCGAGCTGCTTTCGAGCTATCTCGAATGGCTTGGCGGCCATGGCCTGCATGGCCTCGAGCGTGCGGCGGAATCGGCCGGCACGGTTTCCGAGGGGGCCAAGACCATGCAGTTCAAGCTGGCGCGCGCCATGGCGCGGCGGCGTTTCGACGGGCTTGCCGGGATGCTGGCTCCCATGGTCGCGGCCTACGACGTGACGATGGATGTCCTCGACGCGAAGATCGCGCCCGAGCTGAGCTACAAAGCCGCCTGAACCTGCCGGGTTTCGGGAAGGGGGGAGATTCGAGTGGGCGAGGCGCTGCCGATCGACGGGACTGTCGAGCCGCTGGAAGACGGTTGGCGGCTCGCCGTGTCGTCGCCCGATGCCTGGACGTCTCCCGCTGCTATCGATCCAGCCTCCGAATGGCTTGAGGCCAGCTGCCCCGGTACGGCCGCGGGCACGCTCGAAGCCCATGGACGCTGGGATCGTTCCGCGCCCTCGCCACTGCACGACAAGGACATCTGGTACCAGCGCCGGCTCGACGCGGTGGGAGACGTACGTTTGGTTTTCGAAGGCCTGGCGACGATCGCAGAGGCTTATATCGACGATCGCCTCCTCTTTAGGTCGACATCGATGTTCGCGCCTCGGGAATCGGCGCTTAGGCTCCGGGGCGGCGAGGTGTTGTCGATCGTCTTCAGGAGCCTCGACCGTCATCTCGATGGGCTCAAGGGCGC
>JBQCFA010000448.1:0-2008 GCA_051959695.1 Rhizobiaceae bacterium | reverse complement strand
CTCGGCGTCGGCGCCGCCTACGGCTATTCGGTCGTTGCCGCGCTCTTTCCGGGCGTCTTCCCGCATTCGATGCGTGGGCATGGCGAGGCGGTGCCAGTCTATTTCGAGGCCTCGGCGGTGATCGTGGCGCTGATCTTCCTCGGCCAGGTGCTGGAGCTTCGCGCGCGGGAACGCACCGGCTCTGCCATCCGCGCCTTGCTTGACCTGGCACCGAAGACGGCGCGGATCGTCGGCAGCGACGGCGAGGAGCGCGACGTGCCGCTGGAAGAGGTGAAGGAAGGCGACCTGCTTCGTATCCGGCCGGGGGAAAGCGTTCCGGTCGACGGCGTCGTGACGGAAGGCCGTTCCTCGATCGACGAATCCATGATCTCCGGCGAGCCCGTGCCCGTCGAGAAGACGCAAGGCGATACGTTGACCGGCGGAACGCTCAACCGCAACGGCGCACTGGTCATGAAAGCGGAAAAAGTCGGGGCCGACACGATGCTTTCTCGCATCGTCGAGATGGTGGCCAAGGCACAGCGCAGCCGGGCGCCGATCCAGGGGCTCGCCGACAAGGTGGCCGCATGGTTCGTGCCGGCCGTCGTCGCCGTCGCCGTGCTGGCCTTCGCCGCATGGGCGTGGATCGGTCCGGCTCCCGCGCTGATCCATGCCATCGTCGCGGCGGTGTCGGTGCTGATCATCGCCTGTCCCTGTGCGCTCGGCCTGGCGACCCCGATGGCGATCATGACGGCGACCGGGCGCGGCGCGCAGGCCGGCGTGCTGGTGCGCGACGCCGAAGCGCTGGAGCGTTTCGCCGGGGTCGACACGCTGATCGTCGACAAGACCGGAACGTTGCCGGAAGGCAGGCCGAAGCTGACCGATGTCGTGGTCGGGGAGGGCATGGAAGAGCAGGAGCTGCTGTCGCTCGCCGCTAGCTTGGAACGTGCCTCGGAGCACCCACTCGCCGAAGCGATCGTGGAGGGCGCGAAGGCGCGCGGCGCGAAAACCGGAGAGGTCGCGGACTTCGACGCTGTCACCGGCAAGGGCGTGAAGGGCAGGGTAGGCGGCAAGGCGGTCATGCTCGGCAACCGCTCGATGATGGAGGATGCCGGCATCGACCTGTCGGCATTCGCCGAGCGGGCGGATGCGCTTGCGGGGGACGGCAAGACGGCAATGTTCGTTGCGGTCGGGACAAAGGCGGCAGGCGTGGTCGCGGTCGCCGATCCTCTCAAGGGGGACAGCGCGGAGGCCATACGGGCGCTGCATGACACGGGCATCCGCATCATCATGGCCACGGGGGACAACGAGCGCACCGCCAAGGCCGTGGCCTCGAAACTTGGCATCGATGATGTGCGCGCCGGCATCCTGCCCGAAGGCAAGAAGGCGCTGGTCGAAGAACTGCGCGGGAAGGGCGCGAAAATCGCCATGGCGGGCGATGGCGTCAACGACGCGCCGGCGCTTGCCGCCGCCGATGTCGGCATCGCCATGGGCACGGGCGCGGACGTCGCGATGGAAAGCGCCGGCATCACGCTGGTCAAAGGCGATCTCGGCGGTATCGTGCGGGCGCGGAAGCTGGCCGAGGCGACGATCCGCAACGTCAAGCAGAATCTGTTCTTCGCCTTCGCCTACAACGCGCTCGGCGTGCCGGTGGCGGCGGGCGTGCTCTATCCCTTCTTCGGGGCACTCCTTTCGCCGATGATCGCAGCGGCGGCGATGAGCCTGTCGTCGGTTTCGGTCATAGGCAACGCGCTGAGATTGAGGGGGATGAGATTGTGACCCCACTTTGCCCCCTCTCTGTCCCGGAAGGGGTTCGGCAAGGCCGGATATCCTCCAGCGCTTGCCGAAGCGATTCAGCGGAAGCCCGCAGGCCGTTGTTCCGGAATCGCTTTTCTCACCGTTTCAGTTCGGAAATCCCGCCATGGGCGGCGGACCAGGCGATCGGACCGCTGAGGAATTTTTCCACCTCGGCCAGCGTCGTGTCGTCGAAGCGCTTCTCGTCCTTGCAGACTTTCAGCACGTCCCACCAGGT
>JBQCFA010000447.1:0-2113 GCA_051959695.1 Rhizobiaceae bacterium | reverse complement strand
TGATACTGAAATTGCGCGCTTCCTATGAAAAGGAGTTGCGCCAGATCCTGCGTGAGGGCGCCGACGACAAATCGTTCGCGATAGAAGAGCCCGCCCTCACGGCGATGGCGATCATCCAGATGATCACTGGGGTGATCGTCTGGTTCCGGCCGGACGAGCGGCTTTCGGTGGAGGAAGTCGCCAAGACCTATCTCGGCATGACGCTGCGCCTCGTCGGCGTGGCAACGACGACGAAAGAGCGGGAGACGGAGAATGTATGATCATTCGATGAATTTCGGGCTCGGCGAGGACATCGAGGCGCTACGCGACCTGGTGCGCCGCTTCGTACGCGAGGAGGTCACGCCCAAGGCCGCCGAGATCGACCGCGAGAACGACTTTCCAGAGGGGCTGTGGGAAAAGCTCGGCGCCATCGGCGTGCTCGGCATGACCGCCGATCCAGAATATGGCGGCACGGGCATGACCTATCTGGCGCATGTGATCGCCATGGAGGAAATCTCGCGCGGCTCGGCCGCCGTCGGGCTCTCCTACGGCGCGCATTCGAACCTCTGCGTCAACCAGATCAACCGCTGGGGGACGCCCGAGCAGAAGCGCAGATATCTGCCAGGCCTGTGCGCCGGGACGGCGGTCGGCGCGCTCGCCATGTCGGAACCGGGCTCCGGCTCTGACGTCGTCTCGATGAAGCTGCGCGCCGACAAGAAGAACGACCGCTACGTGCTGAACGGCACCAAGATGTGGATCACCAACGGGCCGGATGCCTCGACCCTCGTCGTCTACGCCAAGACCGAGCCGACCATGGGGTCGCGCGGCATTACCGCCTTCCTCATCGAGCGCGGCATGAAGGGGTTTTCGGTCGCGCAGAAGCTCGACAAGCTCGGCATGCGCGGCTCCAACACCGGCGAACTGGTCTTCGAGGACGTCGAGGTGCCCTACGACAACGTGCTCGGCGAGGAGAACAGGGGCGTCGAGGTGCTGATGTCGGGCCTCGACTACGAGCGCGTCGTGCTGTCGGGCGGACCGCTCGGCATCATGGCCGCCTGCCTCGACGTCGCCGTGCCCTACGTGCAGGAACGACGGCAGTTCGGCCAGGCGATCGGCGACTTCCAGCTCGTCCAGGGCAAGATGGCGGACATGTATACGCAGCTCAACGCCTGCCGCGCCTATGTCTACGCGGTGGCTTCGGCCTGCGACCGCGGCGAGACGACGCGCAAGGATTCGGCCGGCTGCATCCTCTATTCGGCCGAGCGCGCCACGCAGACGGCGCTCGACGCCATCCAGATGCTCGGCGGCAACGGCTATATCAACGACTATCCGACCGGGCGCCTGCTGCGCGACGCCAAGCTCTACGAGATCGGCGCGGGCACGAGCGAGATCAGGCGCTGGCTCATCGGACGCGAAATGATGGGGGAAACGGCTTGAATGGCAATTCAACGTTGATTTGCCATTTTTGTCCGTGACTGCCATATTCAAGGTTGGATGACAGGAGTGGTTCCCATGCCCGCCCACAAAGGCCTCGCTGAAGAGCCCCAGCCGTTCGACCACGACAGTGAACTTCGATCGGTCGACTATATGCGGCTCAAGATCGATTCCGCTGGCCGCATCGTCATCCCGGCCGAGATGCGCGCGGCAATGCTGGTCAAGCCCGGCGACACCGTCGCGGCTGAAGTCGTTGACGGCGAATTCCGCATGGTCTCGCCGGAAGTGGCACTGAAGCGCGTCCAGGCCTTTGCCCGCAGATGGAAGGCCGAGCATCCAGGCGAGAGCGTCGTGGACGAATTGATTGCCGAGCGTCGCGAGGAAGCACGGCGCGAACTGGATGACGCGAACGAGTGGCGCAAGGCGCACGGTTTGCCGCCTCTCGAATGACGCAGCGTATCCTCGACACATCCGTGATCATGGCGATCGTGCTGGGCGAAGCTGGGCGGGAGAATGCCGCTCGGTTTGCCCCCGGCTCCCTGCTCAGCAGTGTCAATCTGGCCGAAGTCATCACAAAATGCATTGAAAAGGCCGTGCCGTTCGAGGTGGCGCAACGATACATTGGGGGAAGCGGCATCGAAATTGTCGGATTCGATGCCGATCAAGCCTTCCTCGCCGGCGAACTGTTCAAGCGAGCCAA
>JBQCFA010000446.1:0-3072 GCA_051959695.1 Rhizobiaceae bacterium | reverse complement strand
CCGGCGAGCTGTTCGACGGCTGCGATGCCTTCCTGCGGGCTGGTAGCGTTGCCGCGGACGATCTCGACCTTCTTGCCGAGCAAACCGCCCTTGGCGTTCAGCGCGTCCGCCGCCAGCTCATAGCCGCGGGTGACTTCGGTTCCATAAAGCGCCGTCGCACCCGAATACGGATTGATGGCGCCGACCTTGAACGTATCGGCCGACCATGCAGGCGTGACGGCGGTGAGCGCTCCGGCGAGCGCGGTCGCGAGCAATGCGCGTCTGTCTATCCTGGCAATCATTCATTCCTCCCTTGGTTCTTTTCCAGTTTCCGTCCGCCGCCTTCCCGGCTCGCGCCGGGGTCCAGGCGATAGCGCGGCAGCAGGCGATCGTGGTCCATCTCGAATGCCAGCACCGCCTTCCTTCCGATGACATCCCCATCGGCAGGGATTTCGACGATATTGGTGATCATGCGCGGCCCCTCGTCGAGCTCGACGACGGCCACGTTGTAGGGGAGCCGTCCGGCGAAGCGCTTGTCGAATGCCGTGTGGTAGACGACCCAGCTCACGACCGTCGCTTTGCCGCTCGCCTCTTCCCAGTCCCAGTCGGGCGACCAGCAATGCGGACAGTCCTCGCGCGGCGGCAGCCATGCATCACCGCAGGCGCGGCAGCGCTGGAAAGTGAGCCTGCCCGCGTCGAGGCCGGCACGGTACGTCTCGTAGGGTGCCACCGGCACGGTCGTCTCTTCGGCGCGGGGGCTCACTGCCGTCCGAGGATCAGCGTCGAATGCGTATGCATGATCCCTCCCTGGTTGGAGACGATGCAGGTTTCGGCGTCGGGGACCTGATTGCTGGAAGAGCCGCGCATCTGCCGGACCCCCTCGAGAACGAGTTGCAGGCCCGGCATGCCGGTCTCGGAAAGCAGGCCGCCGGAGGTGTTGAGCGGCAATGCCCCTCCCACCTCGAAGCCTCCTTCCCTCACAAGTCCGGCAAGCCTGCCCTTCTGCGCGAAGCCGTAGGCTTCCAACGTCATCGCCACGGTGATCGTGAAGCAGTCGTAGATCTGCGCGACATCGATATGCTTCGGCGCCAGCCCTGCCATCGCAAAAGCCGTCTTGGCCGAGACCCCCGCCAGCGTCTCCGTCAGATCCCCTCGCAGCGGCACGTCGACCGAGGAATTGCCCTGGCCAAAACCGAGGACCGCTACCGGCGCCTTGACGCCGAGCTTCCGGGCGCGGTCAGCCGACATGATCACGACGGCCGCGGCGCCGTCCGAGACGAGACAGCAATCGTCGCGACGCAGCGGCTCCACCACCCATGGCGAGGCGTCGTACATGTCCCGCGTAAGCGGCAATCTCAGTTGCGCGTGCGGATTGTTGGCGCCGTGCTTCCGGCATGCCATGGCGATGGCGGCATGGACATCGCTCATGTCTCCATGGTCGTGCATGTAGCGCCGCGCGATCATCGCATAGCCGGCGACGACGCTCGACCAGCCGAAATCGGCATCGTCGCCCCAGACCTTCTCGTAGGCATGACGCGATCCCGTCCGTGGATTGTCGGCGAGCGTGACGAGCGCCACCTCGCACTGGCCCGCCTCGATGGCCATGGCTGCGATCGCGATCATGGAGATGTTGGAGGCGCCGCCCTGGTCGAAGACGCCGCCGACGCGCGGGCTCATGCCCATCGCCTCGGCCAGCTTCTGGCCGTACATCATCTCGACTTTCGATGTCGGCACCTTCACCAGCAGCCCGTCGATGGCATCCTTCTCTATTCCGGCGTCGGCGACGGCCTTGCGACAGGCTTCGATGTTGAGCGAAACGGTCGATCGCCCCGGCTGCTTGCCGAAGGCCGTGTGGCCGATACCGGCGATGACGGCCTTGCCGCGCATCAGATGACGCCCCCCGCGCGCAACGCCGCAAGCTCCTCGGCGCTCTCGCCCAGCCATTGGCCGAACACCGCGTCGTTGTCGGCGCCGAGTTCCTTGCTCGGACGGATATCCGGAGCATCGCCGTAACGCATGGGGCTCGTCGGCAGGACGAGGGGTCCGAGCAGCGGATGCTCCACGTCCTTGAGCATGCCCCGAGCATGCAGGTGCGGATCGTGCACCACCTCGTCGAGGTCGCGCACCGGCGCGCAGGGGACGCGATGTTTCCGCAGCGTGTCGTAGAGTTCCGCCCGCGTCCTGCCGGAAGTAAACCCGGTCACGACCTCGTCGACGAAGTCGATGTTCTCGACCCGGGATTTCAGCGTCTGCAGCCGCGGGTCCTCGGCGAGATCCTTTCGGTCCATGGCCTCCAGGAGCGAGCGCCAATGCGTTTCGCTGACGCAGATGAGGGCGATCCAGCCGTCGGACGCGCGGTAGACGTTGTAGGGAGCTTCGGCCATCCCGCTGTGACGGTTGCCCGTACGCATGGGCGCCTTGCCGCCACTGCCGAAATAGAGGCCGAGCGCGGAGGAAAGGGACGCATACACGGCTTCCAGCATGGAAACCTCCACGAAGCGGCCCTTGCCGGTGCGTTCGCGGTCGAAGAGCGCGGTGACGACGGCGCCATAGAGGTGGACGCCGCCGAAGAAGTCGCAGACCGCCGGCCCCGCCTTTACCGGCGGCCGATCCGGATAGCCGGTCGTCGACATGATGCCGCCAATCGCCTGGACGGTCAGGTCCATCGCCGGGAAATCGCGATACGGACCGGACCAGCCGAAGCCCGAGCCGGCCGCGTAGACAAGCCGTGGATTGATCTCCATCAGGCGATCGGGGCCAAGTCCAAGGCGGTCCATCACGCCGGGCGCGAAATTCTCCAGGAGCACGTCGGCCTTCGCCACCATCTTCTCCAGAAGAGCCTTCCCGCGCGGGTCCTTGATGTTGAGCGAGACGAATTCCTTGTTGGAACTGAGCATGGCGAACGGCACCATGGCGCCGCCCACCGCACCGCGACGGCGCATGTTTTCGCCGTTGAGCGGCTCGATCTTGATGACGTGCGCGCCGGCCATTGCCATCAGCAAGGTCGCATAGGGGCCATTGTAGATCTGGCCAAGATCGATCACCGTCACGCCCTTCAGCGGCTGATTGTCGGCGCCCGCTCCCATGTCACTG
>JBQCFA010000445.1:0-4168 GCA_051959695.1 Rhizobiaceae bacterium | reverse complement strand
GGAAATCTACGGCGCCGAACACCTGCTCACCCGCCGCGCGAAGAATCGCGAGGTCGGCGAGAAACTGGTCGAGATCATCCACTGGTGGGAGGATTATACGGCTCGCAACCAGATGGAGATGAACAACAACCCCTCCCCCGGCAACAAGCTCGGCGGGCTGACCACCATCCTGGAAAAGTCGCTCGGCGCAGCGGCCAAGGGCGGCTCGACGACGCTCAACGCTGTCTATCACTACGCCGACCAGGTGAACGAGAAGGGCTTCGTCTTCATGGATACGCCGGGTTACGACCCGGTTTCCGCCACCGGACAGGTGGCGGGCGGCGCCAATATCCTCTGCTTCACCACAGGGCGCGGCTCGGCCTACGGCAACAAGCCGACGCCCTCGATCAAGCTCGCCACCAACACGCCGATGTACGAGCGCATGAAGGACGACATGGACATCAATTGCGGCGATATCCTCGACGGAGTGACGCTGGAGGAGAAGGGCCGCGAGATCTTCGACGAAATACTGGCGGTGGCGTCCGGCAAGCGCACCAAGTCGGAAGAACTCGGCTACGGCGACAACGAATTCGTGCCGTGGCAGATCGGCGCGACGATGTAGGCGACCGATATGGGGGACAGCAAGCGCCGGGTCTGGTGGGGGGATTTCCGGGCCCCGGAATTCAGGGATATCGATCCCGACAAGGTCATCGCCGTGGCGCCGCTTGCCGCGATCGAGCAGCACGGTCCACATCTGCCGGTCTCGACCGATGCGGCGATCATGGAGGGCATGCTGGCCGAGACCATCGCGCTCCTGCCCGTCGATCTCGATGTCCGCATCCTGCCCGTGCAAGCCGTCGGTAAGTCGAACGAACACGTTTTCGTGCCGGGCACGCTGACGCTTCCGCCTTCGACGCTGATCGAGGCCTGGACGGAACTCGGCGCGTCGGTTGCCCGCGCGGGCGTGCGCAAGATCGTGTTCGTCAACTCGCATGGCGGCAATGAGGAGATCATGGGCATCGTCACGCGCGAGCTTCGCGTCCGCCGTGCCATGATGGCGGTGAAGACGAGTTGGGAGCGCTTCGGACATCCGGAAGGCATTTTTGCTCCCGAAGAGCTGCGCTACGGGATTCATGGCGGCGACGTGGAAACGTCGCTGATGCTGCATTTCCGGCCGGACCTGGTCGACATGGCGAAGGCTGAGAACTTCCGGTCCCGCGTTGCCGAAGCCGAACGGGAATTCGACCTCCTGCGCCAGACCGGCAAGCACGCTTTCGCCTGGATCGCGGGCGACCTCAATCCGCACGGCGTCGTCGGCAACGCCGCGGCGGCGACGGGGGCGAAGGGCCGCGCGACGGCGCGCTTCCAGGCGGAAGGGTTTCTCCAGCTGCTCCAGGACATCCGGAAGGCGAGGCTGGCTGACTGGCTGTCCTGACGCCGATTGTGTCGGCCATCGCTTTGTGTTTCCGATCTTAGGTGCGAGCGAAGCGAGCCTCAAAGGATGCACCGGAAACGAGCCAAGCACCGATCACCCCGCCGTCAGCAGCGACAGCGTCTCCGCCACCAGCGCCGGCTGGTCGCCTCCTTCGATATCGACGGTCTGGCGCAGCTTCATCAGATAGACGCCGGGCGATCTCTGCTCGAAGGATACGAGGTGCGAGTGTAGCCTGACACGCGAGCCGACCTTGACCGGCGAAAGGAACCGCACCCTGTCGAGGCCGTAATTGATGGATGCCTTCACCCCTTCGGGCGCCGCGCCGATCTCGTAGTTCATCACCGGCAACAGCGACAGCGTCAGGTAGCCATGCGCCACCGGCGCGCCATAAGGGCTCTCGCGCCGGGCCCGGTCGACATCGACATGGATCCATTGCCGGTCGCCGGTGCATTCGGCGAATAGATCGATCATGGTCTGGTCGACCTCGATCCAGCTCGAGACGCCGAGGTCGGTGCCGACGAGCGCCTTCATGTCGGCAAAGGAACGGCCTGGCGTGAAGCGCATCTCTCCCCCGTCGATCATGCCGGATGCCCCCTCTCCTTCATCGCCTCGGCGCGCAAATCCTTACGCAGCACCTTGCCGACATTGGTATGCGGAAGGCTGTCGCGAAATTCGATATATCTCGGCCGCTTGTAGCCGGTCAGGTTCTCCCGGCAGTATTTCAGGAGCTCCTCGCTCGTCAGTCTCGGATCCCGCCGCACGACGAACAGCATGACCGCCTCGCCGGAATGGCCGTCGGGCACGCCGATCACGGCGGCCTCGGTCACGCCCGGATGCGCCGCCACCACGCCCTCCACCTCGTTCGGATAGACGTTGAAGCCGGAGACGACGATCATGTCCTTCTTGCGGTCGATGAGCTTGATGTAGCCGCTCCGATCCATGATTCCGATGTCGCCCGACTTGAAATAGCCGTCCTCGGTCATGACCTTGGCGGTCTCGTCGGGACGCTGCCAGTAGCCGGCCATGACCTGCGGACCCTTGATGGCGATCTCTCCCGGCTCTCCGAGCGGCACGTCATTGCCGGCGTCGTCGATGATGCGAATGTCGACGTTCGGCAGCGGCAAGCCGATCGTCCCGGTATAGGCGAGTGAATCGGTCGGGTTGCAGGTGACGCCCGAGGAGGTCTCGGAGAGGCCGTAACCCTCCACGATGGGGCAGCCGGTGACGTCGAGCCATTTTTTTGCTACCGCCTCCTGCACCGCCATTCCACCGCCATTGGCGATACGAAGCTGTGAGAAGTCGATTTTTCGGAATTCCGGATTATCGGCGAGCGCGTTGAAAAGCGTGTTGACCCCGGGGATGGCATGAAACCGGTATTTCGCCATCTCCTTCACCGTCGCCGGGATGTCGCGCGGGTTGGGGATCAGGACGTTGAGCCCGCCGGCGCGCAACGCAAGCAGCGCGCAGCTTATGAAGGCGAAGACGTGGTAGAGCGGCAGCGCGCAGATGAAGGTGAGCTGCCCCGAGATCGGCCGCCGCTCCAGACCCGGCTTCATCCACGCTTCGGAGGCGAGGAGATTGGCGATGATCGTATGGTGGAGGAGCACCGCCCCCTTGGAGATTCCGGTCGTGCCGCCCGTATATTGCAGGACGGCGATGTCTTCCGGGCGGATTTCGGGCTTCTCCAGTTTCCGGCCGCGTCCACCGGCGACCGCCTTGTTGAAGCGGACGGCGCGCGGCAGCGAGAAGGCCGGCACGGCCTTCTTCACCCGGCGCAGGACGAAATCCACGATCATGCCCTTGGGAAAGCCGAGGAGATCGCCGACGCTGGCGAGGATGACGTGCTTCACCGGCGTCTCGCCGATGACCTGCTGAAGCGTATGCGCGAAATTCTCCAGGATGATGATGGCCCTGGCGCCGGAATCCTTGAGCTGATGGGACAGTTCGCGCGCGGTGTAGAGCGGGTTGACGTTGACCACGATGAACCCGGCCCGCAGCACGGCGGCGACCGCAACCGGATATTGCAGCACGTTCGGCATCATGATCGCGACACGATCGTTGCGCTGCAGGCCCAGGCCCTGGAGATAGGCGCCGAGCGCGATAGAAAGCCGGTCGATGTCGCCATAGGTGAGCGCCTTGTCCATCAGGACGTAGGCCTTGTCATCCCGGTAACTTGCGAAGCTTTCCTCAAGCAGCGCGACAACCGATCGGTACTGATCCGCATCGATGTTGGCCGGCACGCCCGCAGGATAGGATTTGACCCAGATACGATCCACGCGCTCCATCCCGACCGTTTCAGTCCCGGCGCCGCGTCCGGGCTGCCTCGATTCCGCACAATGCCACGAAAGTCCGGCAAAGCAACGGGGCAGACCGTCGCCGGCAAGTCATGCTTCCGCCTCGCCACGCTGCCCTTCGGCCCTGGCCATTGTCAAAGAACGGACCTTCTAGAAGGAAGGTCGGGAAGACGGGCGGCCGAAAGCTCGCTCATCTAAAGCAATTATGTGCGACCTCGCGGCCGCCCGTCCGGCGATTTCTGATCCCGCCTGTTTCACTGCTCCCCGCCTGTCCCGTGGCTTTGCCGCTGCGACTGCTGCAACGGCTTGGCCACGATCGGGGCGGGGTCTGTGTGCCTCTGTCCGGCACGCAGGGGTCCTAGTGCCCCCAGGGAAAACCTTTCGGCAGAACCTCCCCGGCCGCGCGGTCACGTTTCACCGCGAGGCGGAGGCGCCGGTCCCTCCCCACGCAATCACCGTC
>JBQCFA010000444.1:0-4830 GCA_051959695.1 Rhizobiaceae bacterium | reverse complement strand
AAGGTCGGTGCGCTGCCCAAGACGGCGCTTTCCTCATGGATCGGCGGCAGCGTCGCCTGAATTCACCGCATGTCGGTTGAAAAGGCCCGGTGGTGACGCCGGGCTTTTTTCTTGGACGCGGACCGGCCGTGTCAGGCCGGTGGCGTGCCGTTGGCGGCAAGAACCTCGCCGGCCAGGTAGAGCGAGCCGCCGATGAGGATGCGCGGCGGCGTCTCGGCGTCCTCCCACGTATCGCGAAGGAGTTTCAGCGCGTTCTCGACCGAGGCGACCGGCTCCGCCGAAAGTCCGGCCTCCGTCGCCCGCGCCGCCAGTTCGTCCGCCGGCACCCCAGCCTCGCTCATCGTCACGGGCACAGTGAAGACATGCCGCGCCATGCCCTCGAAAGCATGAAAGTAGCCGGCTTGGTCCTTGGTGTTGATCATGCCCGAGACCAGAAACAGCGGCCGCGGATGCCTTTCCTCCTGTTCGGCCATCGCCTCGGCGATAACGACGCCGGCGCCGGGATTGTGGCCGCCGTCGAGCCAGAGCTCGGCGCCTTCGGGCGCCAGCTCGGCCAGCCGGCCATTTGCCAGCCGCTGCAGCCGGCCAGGCCATTCCACCGCCCCCATGGCGAAGGCGGCCGCCTCCGGCGGCACGTTGAAGCCGGCGGCCGAAACCGCCGCGATCGCCGCCGCGGCGTTGGCGTATTGATGGCGGCCGGGCAAGCGGGGCAAGGGCAGGTCGAGCAGCCGCGTCCCGTCCTGGTAGACCATGCGGCCGTTCTCCTCGAAGGCAAAGAAATCCTGGCCGTAGACCTGGAGCGGGCAGCCGAGCCGCTCGGCGGTTTCGACGAGAACGGCGCGCGCTGCCTCCGATTCCTGTGCGCCGACGACGACCGGCGCGCCCCTCTTGATGATGCCGGCTTTCTCGGCCGCGATCAGTTCGACCCGATCGCCAAGATAGGCCTGGTGGTCGAGCGAGATCGGCATGATGACGGAGGCGGCCGGCCGCTCGACGACGTTCGTGGCGTCGAAGCGGCCGCCGAGGCCGACCTCGACGATGGCCACATCGGCCGGATGTTCGGAAAAGAGCAGGAACATCACCGCTGTCAGGATCTCGAACACGGTGATGGTCTCGCCGCGATTGGCGTGTGCCACCCGCTGGATCGCGTCGGCGAAGATGTCATCCGGCACGAGGCGTCCGCCGCCCGTCGCCGCCATGCGATAGCGCTCGGCCCAGTGGACGAGATGCGGCGAAGTATGGACGTGCACCCGGTAGCCCGCCGCCTCTAGAAGCGCGCGTGAGAACGCCGCGGCCGACCCCTTGCCGTTGGTGCCGGCGATGTGGATCACGGGCGGCATCCTGTCCTGCGGGTTGCCCAGCCTTTCGAGCAGTCGGCGGATGCGGTCCAGCGAAAGGTCGAAGCCCTTCGGGTGCAGTGTCATCAGCCGCTCGATTTCGATCTCGGCGGTTCGGGTAGCCATGTGGGTTCGGTCCTGAGGATCGGAAAGGGGGAGGAGCCTTTAAGCCTGAATTCCCGCCTGCGCATCTACCGGCGCCTCCGGCGGCATCGGCGCTTCTTCAGCCGCCTCCGCCTCCGCCACGCCGTTCGGCAGTTTCAGCATCATCTTGAGAAGGCGGGCGATGGTAGTCTTGAGCTCCTGGCGCGCCACGATCATGTCGACCATGCCATGCTTCATCAGATATTCGGAGCGCTGGAAGCCCTCGGGCAGCTTTTCGCGAAGTGTCTGTTCGATGACGCGCGGTCCGGCGAAGCCGATCAGCGCGCCGGGTTCGGCGATGTGGATGTCGCCGAGCATCGCGTAGGAGGCGGAAACGCCTCCGGTCGTCGGGTTGGTCAACACGACGATATAGGGCAAGCCGGCTTCCTTCAGCCGGTCGACCGCCACCGTCGTGCGCGGAAGCTGCATCAAGGACAGGGCGCCTTCCTGCATGCGTGCACCGCCCGAGGCGGCGAACAGCACCATTGGCTGCTTCCTCTTCAACGCCGTCCCGAAGGCATGGAGGATCGCCTCGCCCACAGCGATACCAAGCGTGCCGCCGATGAAGGCGAAATCCTGGACGGCGGCGACAATGGGCAGGCCTTCGATGGACCCGGAGGCCGCAAGTAGCGCCTCGTCGAGCCCGGTCTTGCTCCGCGCCTCCTTCAGCCGGTCGATATAACGCTTCTCATCGCGGAATTTCAGCGGATCGGCCGCGACCTTCGGATTGTCGAGGACGTCGAACCTGCCCTCGTCGAAGAAATATCTGAGCCGCTCGCGCGCCGAAATGCGCATGTGGTAGCCGGAGCCGGGGATGACGTACTGGTTGTCCTGCAGTTCCTTGTGGAAGATCATCTCGCCGGTTTCCGGATCCTTGATCCAGAGATTCTCCGGCATGTCGCGCCGGCCGAGCATCGAGTTCAGCTTGGGACGGACGTAGTTGGTGATCCAGTTCATCGGCCTCTTTCCGCTCAGTCAACCAACAATGTGGGCGCTTTACTCGGCGGCGGCAAGGCGCGCCGAGCGGACGCCCTGCGCCAGGCCGCCGACGAGGGTGGCCACGGCCTCGGCCGGATCGGCCGTGCGGCCGCCCTTGCCGTCGAGCACGCTGGCGACCGCGTTGACGATCGCGGTGCCGACGACGACGCCGTCGGCCGATGCTCCTATCGCACGGGCCTGCTCCGCGGTCTTCACCCCGAAGCCGACGCAGACAGGGAGGTCGGTGTGTCCCTTGATGCGGCGCACCGCCGCCGCGACTTTGCCGGTGTCGGGCAGCGCCGAGCCGGTGATGCCCGTCATCGACACATAGTAGACGAAGCCGGACGTGTTGCGCAGCACGCGCGGAAGGCGCTTTTCGTCGGTGGTGGGTGTCGCGAGCCGGATGAAGTTGATGCCCGCCTTCAGCGCCGGCAGGCACAGTTCCTCGTCCATCTCCGGCGGCAGATCGACAATGATGAGCCCGTCGATGCCCGCTTCCACGGCGTCCTCCAGGAAGCGCTCGACGCCGTAGATGTAGATCGGGTTGTAGTAACCCATCATGACGATGGGCGTCTCGTTGTCGACCTCGCGGAAATCGCGCGCCATGGCAAGCGTCTTGACCAGCGTCTGTCCGCCCTTGAGGGCTCGCAGGCCCGCCGCCTGGATAGCCGGCCCGTCGGCCATCGGATCGGAGAACGGCATTCCGAGTTCGATCACATCCGCGCCGGCCTTGGGAAGCGCCTTCATGATTGCGAGCGAGGTGTCGTAATCGGGGTCGCCGCCCATGAAATAGGTGACGAGCGCCGGCCGACCCTCATGTTTCAGCTTCGCCATGCGGCGGTCGATGCGGGTGGTCATTCTTCCGCGTGTTCCTTCCGATCGATGCCGCTCGCTCGGGAGCAGGCGACGCCTTTGCTTAGTCAGGAAAGCCCCGCCTTGCAATGGCGGCGCAGGCTCAGCGGCAAAGACCCGCGCCTCCCGGTATCAGTATATAACTCATCGTGGCCGGGCGGTCTTTTGTCGTCGCGAGGGTTCCCGTTACCTTGCCGCGAATGGCGTCAGGTCCCGGCCGCACACCCAGCGTTTCGGCCAGATAGCGCATCATCCGCGCTGGTGGTTCGCCGCCTCCGTCCCATGCGATCGCGCATTGGCCGGAGCGTTGAGGGCCGAACACCGAGGGCGGATAGCCAGGCACGACCAATCGCGCTTCCGGCATAACATAGCGCAGATTTCCGGCGAGAGCGAAGCGCGGCGCCACGATGGTGCCGTGATCGAAGCCAGCCTGCCTCAAGCCCTGCGCATATGTCTGCATCGGCCAGTAGTCGCGGCAATTGTCGCAGTCGCGGGCGTGGAATGCGAAGATGCCGATGCGCGTCAGCACCACGAGGACGGCGAAGCCGAGGGCGAAGTCGAGCAGCTTCCGGTGCGCTCCGGGGGTCGCGCCGGCGAGGCGCACGCGCAGGAAGAACCAGATGAAGAAAGGCAGCGCTATCTCGTGCATCCAGCGTGTCTTGAACGACGTGGTGCCGACTAGGAAGACGGCGCCGAGCATCGCCAGCGAGCCGACCGCCATGGTAATGAGATAGGCGCGCTGCCAGTCCCGGTTGCCGTCAGCCGCCGCCGCATCGGCCTTCGCGCCGGGGATCGGGGCGCAGGCGCGGCGATAGAGGAATGGGAAAAGCAACGCGCTCGGAACGACGAAGCCGACCAGGGCTATCGCGAGGCTCGCCGTCCCGCGCAGCCAGCGGAGCGGATTGGCCGTCGGGCCGACGCTGTGCGTCGCGGTTTGGGCCAGGCCGAAGAAGGTCTGTTCCTGGTGAACGACCCACCAGGCGAACGGAGCGATCAGCAGGGCCGCCACCGCGAATGAGGCAAACAGCCGCGCCGGCCGCAGGCTTGTGCGAAGCCCCGGCGTGAAGGCTATGCCGACGGCAAGCGAAACGGGCAGCATCACGAAGACGTATTTGGACAGGGTTCCCAGCGCCAGGATCACGCCGAGCAATAGATAGTCCCGCCACCGGCCGAACTCGACGAGGCGAGCGACGATCCACAGCAGCGCCGTCAGCGTGGTTGCCAGGAGAACGGTGTGCATCAGGTCGATGAGCGGCAGGTAGCCCATCGAGAAGGTGGACAGGAGCGCGATGGTGGCAAGCGCCGCCAGCAGGTTGTCGCGGATGACCAGCCTCGCAGCCTGATAGTAGAGCACGAGCCCAGCCGCCATCAGCACGTATTTGAGCAGGAAGAACGCAAATCGGCTCTCCCCTGTCGCGGAGAGCGTCGCCCAGCTCAACCAGGTGATGAGCGGCGGATGCCTGAACCGGTAGCCCCATTCCAGGCTTTGGGTGAACAGCATCTGTTCCGACTCGTCGAG
>JBQCFA010000443.1:0-8286 GCA_051959695.1 Rhizobiaceae bacterium | reverse complement strand
CTTTTCACCGACGTGGTCATGCCGGGTGGCAGCGGCCGCAAGCTGGCAGAAGCCGCGCTCGCGCGACATCCGGGGTTGAAAGTGCTCTATACGACCGGCTTCACCCGCAACGCCGTCGTCCATAACGGCGTGCTCGACCATGGCGTCGACTTCATCGCGAAGCCGTTCACGGTCGAACAGCTTGCCCGCAAGGTCCGCGAGATCCTTGACAGGAAGGTATGACGGCATCCCCTTTACAATAGCTGCGTTTGTAAATCGGGCAGGCATGTGCGATCGCTGCGCCCGCGCGACTTGTCGTGCCGTTCCGCATCGAGAGAAAAACAATGCCGACGCCGCCCTTTCGCGCCGACCATGTCGGCAGCCTGCTCAGGCCCGCGTCAGTCAAGGCCGCGCGCAAGGCCTTCGAGGAGAGGAGCATCGGCAGGGAAGAGTTATCCGCAATCGAGGACGAAGCCATTCGCGGCGCAGTCAGGATGCAGGAAAATGCCGGGCTGATGGCGGTTACCGACGGCGAATACCGTCGTTCCTTCTGGCATTACGATTTCATGGGCGGCCTCACCGGACTGGAACTGGTCCAGCGCGATCCGCAGGCGGGCGTGGCCTTCCATGGCGTCAGGCTCAGGCCGGTCTTCCCCACCATCACGGAAAAGCTCGACTTCCCGGACGACCACCCGATGCTCGGGCATTTCCGCTACCTGAAGGCGGTGACGGAAAAGACAAACCCGGGCGCCATGCCTAAGATTTCGATTCCCGGGCCTAGCGTCTGCCATTTCCGCACCGCCAGGGCCGATATTCATCCGAAGGAATACCAGGACGTCGAGGCGCTTTTCTGCGACATCACCCGGACCTATGCCAAAGCGGTCAAGGCCTTCTACGATGCCGGCTGCCGCTATCTGCAGATGGACGACATCTATTTCGCGTATCTGTGCGATCCGAAGATCCGCGCCGAGAAGGCGGCCGACGGGCTCGGCGCCGACTGGCTGATCGACCGCTACGCGAAGATGATGCACGATGCCATTGCGGACCGGCCGGAAGACATGCTGGTCGCCATGCATATGTGCCGCGGCAATTTTCAATCCACCTGGGTGGCGGAGGGCGGCTACGACCCGGCCGCCGACGCCATCTTCAACCAGACCGGCATCGACCTCTATTTCATGGAGTACGACAGCGACCGCGCCGGCGGGCTGGCGCCGCTCAGGCTGCTGCCGAAGGGAAAGAAGCGCGTCATGCCGGGTTTCATCACCACCAAGACCGGCGATCTCGAGAAGCTCGACGAGCTGAAACGCAAATTCGACGCGGCGTCGAAATTCGCCGATATCGACCAGCTCGGTATCGCCCCGCAATGCGGCTTCGCCTCCACCGAGGAGGGCAACCGGATCACCGAGGACGACCAGAAACGGAAGCTCGACCTGGTGGTGAGGACCGCGGAAGCGATCTGGGGCGGCGTCGACAGATAGGCGAGAGGGCTATCGGCGCAGCCGGTATCCCGGCCTGCCGGAGGCGCGCGCCTCCCGGTGCATCTGCCCCGCCGAGGCTTTCCATCTTCTGTCGCGTGTGGCAATTTCGAGGCTCGCGGTTCGTGGAGCGCGGCACGGCTTGGTTTCAGTCAGTCCATTTTCGAAAGAGGGATGGTTTCGGTCGACCACCCGATCGCTGCGTCGTGAGCTGGCGTTTCAGCAAAGTATGCGGACCGCATTGGCGAGATGGAACCGCCGGAACCATCCGGCGACGTTCATCGCCATCACCGGAAGCTCGGGCAAGTCCACTACCGCTGCCCTCCTCTCGCACGTGCTCGCGGGCCATGCCTCCACCCGGATGAATCATCTGTCAAACACGTTGCCAAGGGTCTCCAAGACCGTCGCCCAAGCTTCCCGCAAGGACAGGTTCGTCGTCCTGGAGATAGGCGCCTCGGCAAAGGGATCCGTGGCGGAAATGGCAAGCATCGTGCAGCCCGACATCGCTATCGTCACCATGGTCGGCCTCGAGCACTACAAGGCCTTCCGCAGCATGGAAGCGGTGGCCGAGGAAAAAGGCCATCTGGTCGAAGCAGTCCGGCCCGGCGGCTTCGCCCTTCTCAACGCCGACGATGAGAACGTCCTCGCCATGCGGGGCCGCACAGCTGAGCGGATCGTCACCTTCGGCAGGAGTGACTCCGCGGATTTTCGGGTGCTTTCGACGGATTTCACCTTTCCGGGACCGCTCTCGGTACGCATAGTCTGGAAGGGTGGTGAGGACACCCTCATCTGCCCTCTCCTGGGACGCCATTTCTGGGTTTCCGTTGTCGCGGCCTTCGCGGCGGCGGCGGAGCTGGGCGTGCCGACGGCACTGATCAAGCAGCGCATGGCCGGCTTCACCACCGTCCGCAATCGCTGCGAGGGCTTTGAGATACCGGGCGGGCCTACCTTTATCGTCGACACCGCCAAGGCGCCGCACGGGACGGTCGGCCTCGCCTTCGACCTGGTCGCCGCGGCCCCGGCCCGCCGCAAGCGGATCGTGATCGGCCAGATTTCAGACTATTCCGGCAATCCCTACAGCAGATACCATTCTACCTATAAATTGGCGCGCGTGGCGGCGGACGAGGTAATCGGCGTCGGCGAAAACGCGCACAAGCTGCGGGCGCCCGAAGGGGACGTCGCGTCGGGCCGCTTCCGGAAATTCGCCGATGTCCGCGATCTCTACACCTATCTCCGCGAGACGGCGGACGAGGGTGATCTCATTCTCCTTAAAAGCGGAAGCATCCTGCACCTCGAGCGCATCCCCCTGGCCTGGCAAGGCGATGTGCACTGCTGGCAAACCAGATGCGGCCGCAAGGAAGACTGCTTCACCTGCGGACTTTACGGTGTCCCGTTCGAGGATCATGCACATACCCGCCGCCGGGCGCGACGGCAGCGGCGGATGGTGGCTTTGGGCAACGCCCTCGCCTATCCGCTTAGACAGCTCGCCAGCGTGTGGCGCGAGGCATAGCGGGCAAGGCTGTCGATCCGCTGGTCGCATCGGCAGGACCTGTGCGAATTCCTCATTGAAGCGATCCGGCTCATCCGCTAAACAGCGTGCACCAGCTCGCCGATATATTGTCGGCCGGATGCACCCGTAGCTCAGCTGGATAGAGTGCTGCCCTCCGAAGGCAGAGGTCCCGCGTTCGAATCGCGGCGGGTGCGCCAATTTTCCCAGTGTTATCGGACCTCTAGGCCGAACCCGCTTTGTTCCGCAGGCGCTATCTTGCAGAAACGGAACCGGAATTTGCAGGGGTTTTCCGTACCAAACTCGTACAAGGTCTTCCCGATTCGCTCTCGTCCTGCAAAGAAAAGCCCCGCGGGCAGGAACCGGCGAGGCCTCTTGAAAGAGATGGTGGCGGCTGGCCGCTTGAATTACACCGACAGTCAGGCTTTCTGGACCTTCTCGGCAATTGTCTGCCGCACGATCCGTGAGCTGCGACGTGTCGCAATCTCACATTCGAGCTTTCCTATCGATCCTTCGGCGTGGATACGTTGGCGCGAGAGCATCTCCGCGAACGAGACAGAAACGAGCTCGTCGTCAGACATCGCCTCTCGCAAGTTTGCCGTCGCCGGCAACTTGCGCTCGAAGGCGAGGTCTCGTTTCTTCTTTTGGTAGAGGGATTCGTAGACTGCGTTGGTAATCCGTCCATACCCTCCGCCTTCGACGCCATGCTCTTACAATGTGGCTGTGAACTGATTGCAAACCGGTCGGCCAAGAGCCCGAACAGCGGCCCATTCATTCGCCTCAGGGGTAGCCCGTTGCAGAATTTCATCGGCAAGGCTCATCGCCGGAACGATACCGCAGCCAAACCTCACGCGTTTCGATTTCAAGCTTTGGGCTCAGATACGCGGCGTAGGAGGCTGCGAGGATCGGGTGCGCGAATGTGCTTTCGCTTCCGCGCCCGCGAGAGGCGTAGATACCGGGGGACGATTTCGCCACCTTTTAAACGGTGAGCGTCGAAAGCGCGAAAAGGAAAAGCGCCCCGACCGGGGGAGTTGATCCGCGTTCCGACTGGCGCCTCTTCACCCACTACTGCGAGCATCCGGGTTGCGGTAAATGGTGGATGCTTCGGCGAGCCGCAAGCTGACGGTAGCTCGACTTGGCGTAAGACGGGAAAGTATTGACGCTCTACACGGCGGGCGCGAAAGTGTGGCGGCTTGAGATCTCGTTATGCGTGCGGGAAAAATGCTCGATCCTGAATTGATCAACCACATCTACGAGGCGGCTGCGGTCCCGAGACTGTCGCAAGGGAAAGGCGTCCTCGAAAGGCTGGCAAAGGTCGGTGACTGCACCGACGCCGCCTTCTTCGCAATCAACGAAAAGGGCCTCAACGGCTGGGCCACCAACGACAGCTGCTTCGAGAAGATGCAGATCTACCTGCGGGACAATTGGGCGCTGCGAAATCCCTATACGGAGTCCGCCGAACGGCAGGCGCGCTTCAACGAGCCGCGCTTCTTGCTCGACACCGAGGTGATGTCGACCGAAGAGATGGCCGGAAGCGCCTACTACCGGGAGTTCATGAAGCCCCATGGCGTCTACTGGCACACGGGAACCTCGATCATCGCGCCGTCCGGCGACGTCCTGAAGATCTCGGTGCACCGAAACTATAACAGCGGGCCGCTGAAGCCCGAGATCGCCCAGCGCCTGACAGCGCTCCGTCCCCATATTGCCCGTGCCGCTCTTTTGACGGCGCGCCTCCGGTTCGAGCAGGTCCGCGCCGCTGTGGAGGCTTTCGACGTGATCGGGCTGGCCACCGCCGCCATACGCAGCGGCAGGGTGGTCATTGCAAATGCGGGCTTCGAAAAGCTTCTGCCCGCAGTCGTCCAGGACCGCCGTGCACGGCTGACCTTCATACAACGATCCGCCGATGCCTGCTGGGCCAACGTGCTGGCAACCCCCTCCAACGACGGCGGCAGCTTTCCGTTGGCCGCGACCGAGACTCATCCTACCATGGTCGCGCACGCGCTGCCCATCGTCGGCGCGAGCCGTGACATCTTCAGCGTCGCGGACATGCTGCTCGTCATGACCTCCTCCGCGGAGGAAGGCGACGTCGACCCCAAGATCATGGAAGGGCTTTTCGACCTGACGCCCGCCGAGGCGGCCATCGCTCGCGACCTCACGCTCGGCAAGAACCTGAACACGGTCGCCCAGGCGCGTGGCGTCACCGTCGGAACCGTACGCTCCCAGCTTAAGTCCATCTTCTACAAGACCGGAACGCATCGGCAGGTCGACCTCGTCCGCTTGCTCTCCGGCATCAGGACAACGCTGGCATTGAAATCGGGTATCGGGCGCCTATAGCGAAACGCGGGCGGGATCGACACGATCGCTCGCCCGCGCGGCTATGCGGCCTGCCTTATCCAAAAGAGCCGCACTGGTTCTGCGGCGAGCATCGGGACCGTCAGAATCCGCATTTTAAACGCTGGCAGGCGCTACGCGCCGCCAGCTTAGCTGCATGTCCAATAGAGCTTCCCGCCGGTGTCGCAATACTCGTATCGGACGGAAACACCCGGCTTGTAAGCAAACATCACAGCTCGTCCAGGGGAGATCAAGCCTGTCATCGATGTTCCATACCCCGCGTCGTAGCGTACAACGACAGGGAAGCGGCATTTATTCACAAACATCCCTCCGTCAATCTCCACGCAAGCATTCGCCACCGATGGTGCGACTAAGACCCCAATGGCAACCAGCATTTTTTTAAGCATTGAATTAGCTCCAGCAATCTATGCAGGTCTGCGAGTATGGAATGAAGTGAGGTCACGCATCCCCCAAATGGGGTACCGCCAACATTGGTCCGCATCAGGCGATATGATGCGCAGACGCGGCCATACGGCCGACGTGCTCCTATCGGCGCGATCACAGAAGAGCATTTCGATGCAACTTTCCGGACGAACGTGAAAGGAACTCTATTCACGGTTCAAAAAGCCCTGCCCCTTCTTAAGGATGGAAGCTCCATCATTCTGACCGGATCGACTGCAGGTTCGACTGGGACGCCGACTTTTAGTGTCTATAGCGCCAGCAAGGCAGCCATCCGTGCGTTTGCGCGAACCTGGATCCTCGATCTGGCCGACCAGGAAGATTCGCGTCAACGTTCTCGCGCCGGGCAATACGTCCACTCCGGGGTGGCACGGCGTTACGTCGTCGGAGCAGGCGCACGATGAAATGCTCCGTGCTGCAGAACAATCAATTCCGCTGGGCCGGTTAGCCGACCCTGCTGAGATCGCTGGCGCAGCCCTGTTTCTCGCTTCGGACGACAGCAGCTTTGTCACAGGCATCGAGCTGTTCGTCGATGGAGGCTCGGCGCAAATCTAGAGCGCGTGCCGTTGGCCGCTCACGCTCGGATCGGCGGAGGTTGGCAAGGAACCCGTTTCCGGAGGGTTCTGGCGATGACTATCGCTCCTGTCGCCACCACGACCGCTCACGACTGCGGACGAATGTCGGCACCGTCTCGACCCTCGACGATGCCGTCGCCACTTTCAACTCGACCGAGCGGCGCACGGGCAAGACGGTCATCCGCGTTCGCCCGTGAAGAGCCGTGCCGCCGGCTGGACAAGCCGAAAATAAGGGCACCTCTCTACGCCTGGGTCATCCTCGTTGGTGGGTTGACACGATTGAACAAAGGCTGAAATCGTCGCCCTGCAATTGTCGGCCCTTCCCGGGGGTTGAATGGGCAAGGTCATCACGGCGATAGCCGCTTTCATTGTTGTCTTGCTGGTGTCGGTGAGCTTCGGCACGCAGGCGATGGCACAAGAAGTCTGCAAGGGGATCGAGTTCCCGTTTGGCAAGGATGTCGCCGTGGTCAGTGGCTCCGTGCCGCCTGACACCGCGATCTGCTATCGGCTCGACGCCGAGATCGGCCAGGAGTTCAACCTGAAGGTCCTGCGCGGCAAAAACACGGTGCTCACGATCGTCGATGTCCAGGACGCGGAGGATCACATCAGCTTCACGGCGCGGCAGCCGAGCTACGAGATTCAGGTCCTCCAGCTGATGCGCGCCGCGAAAGCGGAGAAATTCCGTGTCTCGATAAAACGCGGCAAGGGCGATGGCCAGCCGCCGGCCGAAGCAAGCGCCGTTGCAAAGGCGCCGTCCGCCGGAGCGGGAGCGGCCTTCCGCGACTGTGAACATTGCCCGGAGATGGTGCCCCTGCCCTCCGGCACCTTCATGATGGGCGCGACGCCGCAGGAAGTGAAAAAGCTCCGCTATGTCCAGTCCGCCCTGCCCCGGCATGAAGTCACGATCGGCTATCCGTTCGCCATCGGCCGCTTCGAGGTCACGGTCGACGAATTCGACGCCTATGTGAAGGAGACCGGCGCCAAGGTCGGCGGCAAGTGCGGCGTCCGGGTTATGGAAAGCGGCCCATCCGCCTTCAAATATTCGGGCACGCCAATCCCCGGCGGCGACAAGACCAAGGACGCCCCGTACGTGATCTACATCGCCGACGGGTCCTACCAGCAGCCCGGGCTACCTGTCACCGGCAGGCAACCCGCCGGCTGCGTCTCCCGCAACGAGATGAAGGGCTATCTCGCCTGGCTGAGCGGCAAGTCGGGAAAGCACTATCGGCTGCCGACTGAGGCGGAATGGGAATATGCCTACCGCGCCGGCACCGACACCATGAACTATTGGGGCGACGATTTCCGCAAGACCTGCGACTACGCCAACTTCGCCGACCGCAAATCCGGCTATCAGGCCGCCATGGCGGCCTCCTGCTCGGAGAGTATCCATCCAGACTGGACGGGGGAGGTCGGGTCCTACAAGCCGAATCCGTGGGGCCTCTACGACATGGCCGGGAACGCGCAGGAAACGGTCGAGGACTGCCTCCATCACGACTACGAGGGCGCTCCGACCGACGGCTCGCCATGGACGGCGGAGGGGTGCGTCATCTTCGTCGCCCGCAGCGGCGACTACGAACTGACGCAGTTCTCGATGCGCGCAGCCGAGCGGCTCCTGTTCGGCTACACGGCGGACGCCAATGAAGGCATGTGGACACCCGCGGAAGGCTCCGACGAACGCTTCAACAATATGGGCTTCCGCGTTGCGGTTTCACTCGACGGCACGAGCTGGGACAAAGAGGCGAGGGCCGGCGCCGTCGGGCGGCCGGCGAGCATCAAATAGGCGGCTGCCGGATCGGCTGCTGCGGCTGGAGCATCGAGGTCGGCGGGCGGCGTACGCATTCGGGCACACCCGCGCTTGCCACGGCGGGCGTGGTGTGGCAAATGTCCGCCGCGCCTAGCCGGCTGCGGTAGCTCAGTGGTAGAGCACCCCCTTGGTAAGGGGGAGGTCGAGAGTTCAATC
>JBQCFA010000442.1:0-3609 GCA_051959695.1 Rhizobiaceae bacterium | reverse complement strand
CCACCGCCCGCTCGTGCAGCAGGGCGGCCATGATGCGCGACAGCTCGTCGCCCACGCGGGCGGCCCGCCGGTCCTCGAGGCCGCCCGACGCCTCGAGGTGGGCTCGGTGGGCCCGGATGGCCGACCACAGCTCGGCCACGCCCTCCGCTGCCGTCGCCGTGGTGTCGACGATCTCGGGGCGCCATGCGTCCGGCCGCGAGAGGTCCAGCATCTGCTCGAGGTCACGGCGCGCCTCGCGGACACCGGGACGGTCGGCCTTGTTGATCACGAAGACGTCGGCGATCTCGAGGAGCCCGGCCTTGTTGGCCTGCATCGAGTCACCCCAGCCCGGGGTCACCACGACCACCGTGGTGTCGGCGGCCGACGCGATCTCCACCTCCATCTGGCCGACGCCCACCGTCTCGACGATGATCCAGTCATAGCCGGCGACGTCGAGGATATCGACCACGTCGAGTGCCGCATGGGCCATGCCGCCGATCGCACCGCTGGTCGCCATGGAACGGATGAAAACGCCGTCATCGAGTGCCAGGTCGGCCATGCGGATGCGGTCGCCCAGGATCGATCCGCCCGAATAGGGGCTGGACGGATCGATCGCCACTATAGCCACCTTACCGCCCCGCGCTCGCAGCTTCCTGGCGAAGACGCCGACCAGGGTCGACTTGCCGGAGCCGGGCACGCCGGTGATTCCGATGACGTGAGCGCGACCGGCTTCCCGGTACAACACGCCGATCGCTGGCCGCGCCTCGCTGATGCCGGCCTCGGCGCGCGAGATCAGCCGCGCGGTCGCCGCCACCTCGCCACGGCGCACGCGCTCGAGCAAGGCGTTGGACGCGATATAGGTCATGACGCCCCGTCTCGGTGCAGTTCGGCATACATGTCGCGGAAGACGGCGCGGTCGTCCACGACGCGGCGCGCCTTGAAGTCGGTGCGCGGCAGCGTGCCTTCGCCAACAACCTCCACACCGGCGCGCAGGCCGAGCAATTTATGGACGCGGCGCGCCACCTCGGCGCGGAATTCCGCGAGCGCCCCTTCGCCGCGCTCGGCGGTTTCCGCGCTCGCCTCGACGCGCAGCATGAGTTCGTCCATCGCCGCCTCGCGGCTGATGACGATCTGGTGCTCGCCGCCATAGCCCGCCATCGCATTCAAGGCGGAATCGATTTCGCTCGGATAGACGTTCTCCCCGCGGATGGTGAACATGTCGTCGATGCGGCCGAAAATCCCCTGCGGCAGTCTTGGGTAGGTGCGGCCGCAGGGGTTCGGCCCGTCCGTCCATAGCGACAGGTCGTTGGACGCGAGACGGATCATCGGCTGGGAGAGGCGCTCGAGATGCGTGTAGACAGGCGTCCCGCGCTGGCCGTAAGGCACGCGACGCATCGTCCCGGGATCGCAGATTTCGGTGTAGACGACATCCTGCCAACACAGCATTCCGTCGGTCTCGGCGGTTCCGGCGACGTTCATCCACGGGCTCATCTCCGCCATCGAGCCGGAATCGAAGACCTTGGCGCCATAGAGCGCCTCGATCTTGTCGCGCACCGCCGGGATCGAGGCGCCGGGCTCGCCGGAAAAGAACATGAAGCGCAGGCCGAAATCGCGTGGATCAAGGCCTTCGTCCTGTGCCGTCCTGGCAAGGTGCAGCGCATAAGTCGGCGTACCGTAAAAACCGGCCGGCTTGACGGAATCGAGCCATTGGGCGCAGCGTGCGCTCATGCCCGCCGCGCCGGCGCCGAAGGGAAAGGCCCTGGCGCCCAGCCGCTCTGCGCCCGAGAGCGCGCCCCATGACCCCAGATAGAGGCTGAAGATCGCGGCAATGCAGATCGTGTCACCGGGGCGCATGCCCATGGCCCACATTATGCGGGCGTGGGCGTTGGCGATCGCATTCCAGTCGGACCGGGAAATGCCAAAGGCGGTCGGACGGCCCGTGGTGCCGCTGGTGCCATGGATATGGAAGACGTCCTTGTCGGGGACGCAGAGATAGTCGCCGAAGGGAGGCGTGCGCGCCTGCGCCTCGCGCAAATCCTTCTTCTGTACGACGGGAACCTTGTCCTCGAAGTCCTCCAGCGACCTCAGGCTGTCGGGATGGAAGCCGGCTTCGTCCCACCTGCGGCGATAGAACGGCGCCTTCTCGTAGGCATAGGCGCAGACCAGCTTCAGTCGCTCCAGGATCGCCTTCTCGCGATCGGCCGGATGCATGGTCTCGCGTTCGCGGAACCAGTAGCGTTCGCCGGGCCCCGGGAAATAGGCGTCATCGTAAGAAGGTGGAAACGACCAATATTCCATTCGATTTCCTTCGTCATTGCGCCTTGCCGGCGCCCTTGCTCGGATAGCGCCAGGCCCGCTCGGCCTCGTCCCAGGCGGCTAGCGGCTGCATGTCCGGCACCCAGGCGAGACCGCTGCGGGCGTCGGAGGAGACGGCCTCCGGCGTCACCACGACGTCCAGCAGCGCCGGCCGGTTGGCGAAGGCGCGCGAAAGCGCGGCGTCGAGGTTCTCTGCTTTCTCCACACGCTCGGCATGCATGCCGAAGCCGCGCGCCATGGCGGCATGGTCGGCGAATTGCAGCCGGCTGGCGACGACCTTGCCGTGCGTCGCTTTCTGGTCGTGGACCTCGATCTGCCAGGCCCCGTTGTTGGCGACGATGATCACGACTGGCGCGCGATGCCGTACGGCGGTGTCGATCTCGATCGCGTTGAAGCCGAACGCGCCGTCGCCCGTGGCGACGACCACCGGCGTATCCGGCCGGGCGAGGCTCGCCGCTATGCCGTACGGCACACCAACGCCGATACAGCCGAACGGGCCGGGGTCGAGCATGGTCCGCGCCGACAGGCCTATACGAGCGAAGCTCAGGAAGTCGCCACCGTCGATCACCATGATCGAATCGGATCCGACATGATCCTGGATCGCGGCGAGCAGGCGGTCGGGATGCATGCGTCCGTCGGAGCCGGGCGGCATCTCGCGCATCTTCTTCTTGAGTTTTGCGGCGCGCTCCCTGTGTCCTGCCCGCAGTTCTTCGATCCAGTCCCGGTCACGCTCCGGCGCCCTGTCGCCCATCGCCTCGCGCAACGCGTCAAGGACCAACGCCGGCGTGCCGAAAAGCTCGACCTCGCCCCGCCGGTTGTCACGCAATTCTCCGGCACAGTCGGCGATCCGGACGAACCGGGCCTTCTCGAACACCGCGGGCGAGCCGTAAGCGAGCTGGAAATCGAGGCGGCGCCCGACGGTGATGACGAGATCGGCCTCGCGCATGGCTCGTCCGCGCATCGACGCCACGACGGAAGGATGCGCGTCCGACACCACTCCGCGGCTCTCGCCGGTGTCGAGATAGATCGCGTCGAGACGATCGAGGAAGGGTGAAAGCTCTGCGGCGGCGTTGCGCGCGCCGCGCCCCGAGACGACCAGCGGCCGGCGGGCCTTCAACAGGAGGTCGGCCGCACGCACGATCGCCTCTCGTTCCGGCAACATGGCGGTTGGTCGGTGGGCGTCGATTTGCTCGGGAAGTGCGAAGGCTAGCGGGAAGGGCGCGCGGAGCGTATCCGTCGGAAAGTCGAGGAAGGCCGGGCCGGGCTCGCCACACTCGCCGAGCGCGCGGGCGATTGCCTCGTCCAGCTCCCGGA
>JBQCFA010000441.1:0-2803 GCA_051959695.1 Rhizobiaceae bacterium | reverse complement strand
AGGCCGAGAAGGCCATGCGCAACAAGGACTGGATAGTGTTCCTCGGCTGGACCCCGCATCCGGTCATGGGCGAGATGAAGATCACCTATCTGGAAGGCATGGGCGATTCCGGCTTCGGTGCCGCGACCGTGCACACCAACGTGCGCGCTGGCTACGTCGACGAGTGCCCGAATGTCGGAAAGTTCATCAAGCAGCTCAAATTCGACCTTTCGATGGAAAACAAGATGATGGACGGCATCCTCAAGGGAGGGGACGCCCAGAAGGTCGCCACGCAATGGCTGCAGGCGCATCCGGATGCGGCCGATGCCTGGCTCGACGGCGTCACCACCTTCGACGGCAAGGACGCCAAGGCGGCGCTGAAGGCCAAGCTGGGGTCGTAGGGCTCTTTATCCTCCCCAGGCGGGGAGGGACGATCCGCAAAGCGGATCCGGGTTGGGGTGGAAGCGCGGCGCTGCCTCTCACCTCCACCCTGTCTAGCAGGTGTTGCTTTGCAAAAGCCTGCTGGCCGACCCTCCCCACAAGGGGAAGGGGGGAGGGAAATGAGGGGGCGGCATGGACCCGATTTCGCAATTCGTAGCGGACTGGAAAATCCCGATCGGCGCGTGGGGGAAGGAATTCTTCGACTTCCTCACCACCAATTTTTCCTGGTTCTTCGACCGCCTGTCCGACGGGCTGAAGGCGATCCTGGAAATCTTCATCGACTTCATGCTCTGGCTTCCGCCGGTCGTCCTGGTCGTCCTGATCGTGGCTCTGGCCTGGTGGCTTCAGAAATCCTGGAAGCTGGCTATCGCGGTCGCCGTCGGGCTGCTCTTCATCATCAATCAGGGGCTGTGGCGCGAGACGGTGGAGACGCTGGTGCTGGTCGTCGCCGCGACGGCGGTCTCCATGGCGATCGGCGTGCCGATCGGCATCTGGGCGGCACACAAGCCCCGCGTCTATCGGGTGCTGCATCCCCTGCTCGATCTCATGCAGACCATGCCGACCTTCGTCTACCTGATCCCCGTGCTTATCCTCTTCGGGCTCGGCATCGCGCCCGGCCTCATCGTCACCGTCATCTTCGCCATGCCGTCGCCGATCCGGCTCACCTATCTCGGCATCACCTCGGTGCCCAAGCCGATGCTGGAGGCAGGGCAGGCGTTCGGCGCCACCAGACGGCAGCTCCTGTGGAAGGTCGAGCTTCCTTCGGCGTTGCCGACCATCATGGCGGGGCTGACGCAATGCATCATGCTGTCGCTTTCGATGGTGGTCATCGCCGCCCTGATCGGCGCCAACGGCCTCGGCAAGCCGGTGGTCCGGGCGCTGAACTCGGTCAATATCCCGCTTGGCGTCGAAGCGGGACTGGCGATCGTCGTCGTCGCCATCGTGCTCGACCGCATCTGCCGGATCGGAGACGCCAGATGACCACGGCCGTCGATTTCCAGGGCGTCGACATCGTCTTCGGCGAGCAACAGCGTGCCGCGCTGGAGATGATCGACCGGGGCGCCACGCGTGACGAGATCCTGGCGACGACCGGCAGCGTGCTTGGCTGCGCCGGCGCCAACCTCAAGGTCGAGACGGGCGAGATCTGCGTGCTGATGGGGCTGTCGGGCTCCGGCAAGTCGACGCTTCTGCGCGCCGTCAACAGGCTGAACGTCCCGGCGCGCGGCAAGGTGCTCGTCAGGGACGGCGAGCGCATGATCGACGTGGTGAGTTGTGACGAGCGGACCCTGCGCCGCATCCGCCAGACACAAGTGGCGATGGTCTTCCAGCAATTCGCGCTGCTGCCGTGGCGGACGGTCGAGCAGAATGTCGGGCTCGGCCTCGAACTCGCAGGCATGGCCGAGGCCGAGCGCAAGGAACGTGTTCGCAAGCAACTGGCACTGGTCGGCCTCGACCAGTGGGCAAGGAAATACGCGCACGAGCTTTCCGGCGGCATGCAGCAGCGCGTAGGCCTGGCGCGGGCGTTCGCCACCGAGGCGCCGATACTCCTGATGGACGAGCCGTTTTCGGCGCTCGATCCGCTCATCCGCACCAAGCTGCAGGACGAACTGCTGCAATTGCAGGAGCGGCTGCACAAGACCATCATCTTCGTCAGCCACGATCTCGAGGAGGCGCTGAAGATCGGCACCCACATCTCCATCATGGAGGGCGGCCGGATCGTGCAGACCGGCGCGCCGGAAGACATCGTGCTCAGGCCCGCCAACGACTACGTGCGCGAATTCATCGCCAACGTTAACCCGCTTTCCGTGCTGACCGCGTGGAACGTCATGCGCGACCGGCGCGATCTGGAGGAAGCCGGCGACGGCTGGGTCTGGCTCGACAGGCGCAACACGACGCGCTTCAGGATCGACGGCGGAGGTTTCGTCGTCGCGGCGGAGCGGGATGGCCGGCCCGCCGACTGGGTGTCGTGCGACGACATCGAGAAACTGCCGCCAGGCGCGCCGCAGGTATTCTGGGCCAAGGCCGGGACATCGTTGAAGACGGTGATGCATGCCATGCACGAGAGCCAGACGGCACCGGTCGCCTTGTTCGACGAGCAGTCCCGCTTCGTCGGTTCGATCGGTGTGCGCGACGTGCTGAGCGCAATCATAAGGCGGTAGCGGCTGGCGCGAGGGGAGGATGCCGCAGCCGGCTTGACCCTCTAAAACATAACCTTTATTGTTCTGGTTATGGCAGCCAACAGTCTTCTTGCCGGCGCGGTGCAAATCCTGTGCTTCCTTGTCTGGAAGGGCGATGAGAACGCGACCGCGGAAGAGGCCGCGCGCAGCCTCAACACCAATCCGGTGGTCGTCAGGCGCCTGCTGAAGGCGATGGAACGCAAGGG
>JBQCFA010000440.1:0-4864 GCA_051959695.1 Rhizobiaceae bacterium | reverse complement strand
GGCGGTGGCGCGAAGCCTCGCCAAGCTGATCGCCGAGGCGCCCGGCCGTGTCGCGGTGACGACTTTCTCTTCCAACGTCGGCCGTATCCGCTCCGTCGCGGAGGCTGCTCGGGACGCCGGGCGCAGGGTGATGGTGATGGGCCGTTCGCTGAAACGGGTGATCGATGTGGCGACCGAGCTGGGCTATCTGGAAGGCTTGCCGGAATTCATGGACGAGGAGGATTACGGCGTGACGCCGCGCGCCGGACTGGTCATCCTGTGCACCGGCAGCCAGGGCGAGCCGCGCGCCGCTCTGGCGAAGCTCGCGCGCGATGAGTTCAAAAACGTCCAGCTCGCCAAGGGGGATGCCGTGATATTCTCCTCGCGCGTCATCCCGGGCAATGAAAAGGCGATCCTGGCGATCAAGAACGGCCTCATCGACCAGGGCGTGACCGTCATCGAGGACACGGACGCGCTGGTGCATGTCTCCGGCCATCCGCGCCGCAACGAGTTGCGACGCATGTACGAATGGCTCAGGCCGCGCATCGCGGTGCCTGTCCATGGCGAGGCGGCGCATCTCGTTGCCCATGCCGAACTGGCGAAGGCAGCCGGTGTCGCGGAGGTGCCAAGGGTGCGCGACGGCGACATGGTGCGGCTGTCGCCGGGAAACGCCGAAGTGGTCGACCAGGTGCCTTTCGGCCGTGTCTACAAGGACGGCAAGCTGATCGGCTCGGACGAGGCGGTCGGCATCAAGGAGCGGCGCAAGCTCTCCTTCGCCGGACATGTCGCGGTCAACGTGGTCCTCGACGACGGTTACGGGATGGCCGGCGATCCCGACCTCGAGGCCATAGGGCTGCCGGACGCGGATATGGCGGGGGAGCCGTTCGACGAACTCCTCATCGACGCGGCCGCCGGCGCGGTCGACAGTATCCCACGCCAGCGCCGTAAGGACCTGGATCTTGTCGAGGACGCGGTCCGCCGGGCCGTGCGGGCTGCCGCCAACGAGGCCTGGGGGAAGAAGCCGATGGTGACGGTGTTCGTGACGAGATGAAAGATGAGTCGGTCGTTGTTCGTCAGTCGCAAGTCGAAAAGGGCCTTTCCCGACCAGCGAACGACGGCCCGCGACATACGGAGTTTTCCATGCTTGGCCGCCTGAACCACGTCGCCATCGCCGTACCCGACCTCACGGCCGCCGCCGCTTCCTATCGCGATACGCTTGGCGCGAAGGTCGGCGAGCCGCAGGCTTTGTCCGAGCATGGCGTCACGGTCGTCTTCATCGATGTCGGCAACACCAAGATCGAGTTGCTCGAGCCGCTGGGAGAGGGATCGCCGATCGCCTCCTTCCTGGAGAAGAACCCATCCGGCGGCATGCACCATGTCTGCTACGAGGTCGATGACATCATCGCGGCACGCGATCGACTGAAGGCAGCGGGCGCAAGGGTTCTAGGTGATGGCGAACCCAGGAGCGGGGCCCATGGTAAGCCGGTGCTCTTCCTTCACCCGAAGGATTTCCAGGGCACCCTGGTCGAGCTCGAACAGGCCTGATGGCGGCGTGGGGGACAAGCGATGAGCTGGCTCACCATTGCGGCGCTGTTCTTCATCCTCTGGTGGGTGATGCTTTTCGTTGCACTGCCGGTGGTCCTTCATGGGTTCCGAAAGGATAGTCAGGGCGACGCCTCCGTGAGTGCTGGCAAACGGCGAGGCGGCAGGCGCGCGCTGGCCGTCATTCTGGTCAATACTCTTATAGCTGCCGCGCTCGTCGCGGCCTTGGCCATCGCCGTGAACGTCTACGGCGTGAACGCGGATTTCTTCCCACGAATGATTCCGGATTGAGCGGTCGCCGTTTTCGGATCGGCGGCCCATCCATCCCGATTGACGCGGCGGCGCTTCCCTTTACCTTTCCTGTCGGTCGCGGCGTCAACGGCGGCCGGGAGGAAATGACATGGCCAAGGAACAGCAGTCCTTTATAGACATATTGGCGGGGCTCGGCCGGGATCTGAAACTGCCGAGCGTGGATATCGAGCGCGTCATAGAGCACCATCGCAGAAATCTCGAGGCGCTGGAGCAGTCGGCCCGGGCCGCTTCGACGGGCGCCGGGACGATCATGAAGCGGCAGCGCGAGATACTGCAGGAGACGCTCGACGAGATATCTGGAATGGCCCACAACTACCGGGCGCCGGCCAATGCGCAGGAGCTTGTCCAGAAGCAGATGGATTTCGCGAGGAAATCCTTCGAGACGGCTGTGAAGAACACGAGCGAGATGGCCGATCTCGTGCGCAAATCGAGCCATGAATCGCTCGATATATTGCGCCAGCGCATACGCGAGGGCATGGCCGAGATTCGCGAAGGCTACGAAAAGTGCAAGTAGAAGCGCGGTCGATGAAGGACCAGGAAAGGCTTCCGGCGGCGCCCGGCAGGCTCCGCCAGATGGAGATTTACGTCACCGGCGCGGGCGGGGCGAAGCCGCGCGTGCCGGTCGGGCCCGCGGCGCTGGAGGCGAGGGCGGCTCGCGCCATGGGCGCCGAGGCCTCTGCCTATGTCATCGGCGGGGCGGGGCAGGAAGCGACCGTCGCGGCGAATCGCGCCGCATTCGACCGCTACCGCCTCGTGCCCCGCGTGCTTCGAGACGTGTCGAAGCGCGACCTGACGGTGCGCCTGTTCGGCCGCGAACACCGGGCCCCGTTCCTTCTCGCGCCGATTGGCGTGCTGGAAATGGCGCATGGGGACGCCGACCTCGCAGTGGCGCGCGCCGCGGCTTCTCAAGGCATCGGCTTCGTGTTTTCCAACCAGGCCTCTGTGGCGATGGAGGCCTGCTCGGCAGCCATGGGCGACGCGCCGCGCTGGTTCCAGCTGTACTGGTCGAGCGACGACGCGTTCGTCCGTTCGCTGCTCCGCCGCGCGGAGAATTGCGGTTGCGAGGCCATCGTCGTCACGCTGGACACGACGCTGCTCGGCTGGCGGCCGCGAGATCTCGATCTCGGCTATCTACCGTTTCTGCGCGGCCTCGGTCTTGCGCAATATCTCTCCGATCCCGTCTTCCGCGCCAAGATACCGGCGGCGCCGCCGCAAACGGGCTTCCGGCCGCGAGGAGCGAAGATACTGTCGACCGCTCTCAGCCTGAAGCGGAAGGGGAGGGCATTCGGCCTTTCCATGGGCGAGATGCGATCGGCCGTGGCTTATTTCACGGCGACCTATTCAAGACCGGATTTGACCTGGGTCGACATCGAACGCCTGCGCGACATGACGAAACTGCCGATCCTGCTGAAGGGCATCCGTCATCCGCAAGACGCAGCGAAGGCCGCCGCGACAGGCGTCGATGGCGTCGTCGTCTCCAATCATGGCGGCCGACAGGTAGATGGCGAGACAGCGGCGCTCGACGCGCTGCCGGGCGTGGTGGCGGCCGCAAAGGATCTGCCGGTGCTGATGGATTCCGGCATCCGATCCGGCGCCGACATGGCCAAGGCGCTGGCGCTCGGCGCACGGGCCGTGCTCCTTGGCAGGCCTTACGTCTACGGACTGGCGATCGCCGGCGAGCAAGGCGTGCGCGAGGTGATCCGCAATATGCTGGGTGAATTCGACCTGACGCTGGCGCTTTGCGGGCTTGCCGCCGCATCGGAGCTCGACCGGAAATGGTTGGAGACGGATCGGCTGCCGTGAGGCGCCGTGGGCAGGCTTCGGTCACATATGGAAAAACCGCGTTCCTCCAATCCGGACGAACGCGGCTTTGCCAAAAACGCATGGCCCTTCGCGTACAAATACGCTGCGAAAGATACGGCTCCGGTACGCGTGACCTGATCCGGAGCGGAGGGCGGGCTGCGAATTTCCGCCTCGCCATCCGTTCTAAAGGGACATCGTTACCGTGCGGTTATCGAGAGCTTAAGCAAACCTAAAGATGACGGTTTTTGTCGTTAATACGTGAATAAAAACCATGACTTGAAATAGTGCAGCCAACGCACGCGAAGCGCGCGTAAACCTCTTGGCGCCACCCGGGGAAACGTAGGCTTTCCAACAGCGAACCACGACTTCGGCAATTCTGGCTTCTTGCCTAGTTCTCCGCGCCGCGCAGGAAATTGATGATGCCGGAGAAATCGTCGCCGGCGTGGCCCTGCTGGTTGAAGAGCGTATAGAGCTGCATCGCCTCCGCGCCGAGCGGCGTGGCCGCGCCGGAGGCCTGGGCGGCTTCCTGGCTAAGCTTCAAATCCTTCAGCATGAGGGCTGCGGCGAAGCCGGGCTTGTAGCCCTTGTTGGCGGGCGAGGCGGGCACCGGCCCGGGCACCGGACAGTAGGTCGTCAGCGACCAGCACTGGCCGGACGAGGTCGAGGCCACGTCGAAAAGCGCCTGGTGCGAGAGGCCGAGCTTTTCCGCCAGCACAAAAGCCTCGCCGACGCCGATCATGGAGATGCCGAGGATCATGTTGTTGCAAATCTTCGCCGCCTGCCCGGCGCCACCTTCGCCGCAATGGACGATGCGGCCGGCCATCGGCTCGAGGACTGGCTCGGCTCTGGCGAAGGCGTCCTTGGAGCCGCCGGCCATGAAGGTCAGTGTGCCTGCGGTCGCCCCGCCGACGCCGCCCGAGACGGGCGCGTCCACCGACAGCATGCCGTGCTCCCTGGCGATGGCGTGCGCCTTGCGTGCGGAATCCACGTCGATGGTGGAGGAATCGATGAAGAGCGTGCCCTTGCCGGCCTTGGCGACGATATCGCCATAGACGGAGAGCACGTGCTTGCCGGCCGGCAGCATGGTGATGACGATTTCCGCATCCTTCACCTCCGCGGGCGCGTTCGCCATGACGGTGACGCAGTTGTCGCGGGCGACCTTGAGGTTTTGCGGTACAAGGTAGAAGCCGCGCACATCGTGCACGGCCTTGACCAGATTGGCGGCCAT
>JBQCFA010000439.1:0-8793 GCA_051959695.1 Rhizobiaceae bacterium | reverse complement strand
TCTTGCGCCAGAGCATGAATGTGGCGAACCGGACGGCGTGGCAGGTCCCCTCGAGCCGGCCGCCCTCATAGTCCAGGCGGGAAAGCAGGACCACCTGTCCGTCGAAGAGCGCCGGGTTGCGCGCCGTCTCCTCATGCCAGTTGGCGTCGATGGCGGGCCCGTTCTCCCTTTCGAAAGGATGCGGTCCCGGATCGAGCCGCACGGCGGCGATGCGGACCGGAACGATGGCGTCGCGGGGCAAGTTGAAGGACATGCGATCTTTCAGGCAATGGCAAGCGTCATGGTCACCGGACAATGGTCCGAGGCCTTCGGGCGGTCCCAGCCGGTGCGTGGATATCTCTCGACCTCCTGCCCTGGTGGGAATGGTGTGCGCCAGGGCTGGCCTGCGCGAACGATGTCGGGCACAGCCGATCCGTTTTGGCGGGCAAGCCCCTGCGACAGCAGGATATAGTCGAGTTGGCAAAGATGTCTCTCGTCGGGGCCGCGCGTATGGTAGAGGGTCCAGCGGTCGAGCACCGGGCGGCGCGCGACCACGTTTTCGCTGAATTCGTCCCTGAGCAGGACATCGACCGAGGAAACCTGCTCTTCGAGCGGTGTAAACGTGTAGCCGGCCAGGTCGTCGCCGCCGATCACCAGTCTTTCGCGGTAGTCGTTGAAATCACCGCACACGGCCCAGTTCTTCCTCGCGGCATGGTCCGCGCCGAAGCGTCTTTCGATGATTCTGCGCACGGCGCTTGCCTCGGCGATGCGAACCGGCATGGTGGCGTCGCGGCCGGAAAGGCCGTTGCGGAAGCCGCTCATCGACTTGAAGTGGACGAGATAGAGCGTCAGCGGCCTGCCTCCCACCCGGATGTCGACCTCCAGGCAATCGCGCCGGAAAATCCGGTCCTGCGGCCGGATGTCGAGTTCCGAAAGCTCCGGCAGGAAGAGATCCATCTCCTCGAAGGTCAGGGCGGCATGGCTCGTCATTCTGACGAAGTCGATGGGCTGGCCGTCGCGGGTTTCCGGCCGCATCAGGAGCGCCACGTCTATGCCGCGGCCGTCATTGCCCGGCGCCATCAGCTTTTGGCGGTAACCGCTGCCGATCATTTTGAACAGGTAGCCGTATTCGAACGCGCCCAGCGCCTCCTGATTGTCGACTTCCTGAAGGCAGAGCACGTCGGCGCGCGTCGCCGCGATGGCGAGCGCCGTCAGCTGACGTGTGTCGTCGGCGGTGGAAACCGCACGCGCCTGTTCGAGGAACTTGTATTCTGCCTCGTCCTTGATCTCGTAAAGGGCGAGGCTTCGGTCCTGGTGGAGTTCATTGCGATAGCCGGAGAAATCGAACCGGTTCATCAGGTTTTCGACATTGAATGTGGCAAGTCGCAGTACCATGAATGAAAACCTCATCCTGTTTTCCACTCGCAGGCAGAACCGCTTGGCCGGCGGATGCTATATCGCCGGCGCTGACCTTGCCATTGTTGATTATTTCGCAGGTGCAAATCCAGTTTCACTTTATGATTGCAGCAGCGCCGAATACGGAACAATATGATCTTTCAGGGCAATCAGACTTGGGGTTTTAGAATGAAGAAAATCGTTTCTCTGGCGTTTTCCGCTGCTTTGACGCTGGGCGCCGTCGCCATGGTATCGCAGCCTTCCTATGCATGGGACCACCATTATCATCACCATCATTATCACGGCGGCGGCTGGCACGGCGGAGGCGGCGATGTCGGCGCGGCGATCGCCGGCGGCATCATCGGCGGCGCGATCATCGGCGCGATGACGGCGCCGCGTCCAGCTTATGCCGAGGGCGATGCGCATGTGCAGTGGTGCTACAACCGGTATCGCTCCTACCGCGCCGCGGACAATACATTCCAGCCATATGGCGGGCCGCGTCAGCAATGCATTTCGCCTTACGATTGATCGGCGAGGGATTTTTTCCGGGAAGGCCCCCGCTTACGGGGGCCTTTTCGAGTCCCGCCCCAAGGTTTCCCGGCAACTTTTGGACATGATTCGCGTTCAGCAATAACCTTACCTGTGTTCCCGCGCGACGGCCAAACCTCCGCGCGAAGGGCCGCCCGAAAGAATTTCGGTGCCCGAGAATAGGGTAGAAGGGCTCTTTTGAAGGAGACGTATCATGAAACGGCTTATGGCCTTGGCTTTGTCGGCAGCTGTGGCTGCGGGCACGCTCGCGGCAACGAGCGACTACGCGTCGGCGCGCGACTGGCATCACTGGCACCACCACCATGGCTGGGGAACCGGCGCCGCGATAGGTGCAGGCGTCCTCGGCGGCGCGATCATCGGCGGCGCCCTGGCGGGGCCATCCTACTACGGGTCTTACTACGGGTGCGATCCGATGTATGGCTGCGGCGGATACTATCCGAGCTACTACCGTCCCTATTACGGTCCGCGGGTCATCTACCGGGCACGCCCGGTTTATCGAAGCTCCATCCGGCTAAGCCGGGCCCACGTCCAGTGGTGCTACGACCGCTACCGTTCCTACCGCTCATACGACAACACGTTCCAGCCCTATAACGGGCCAAGGCAGCAGTGCTACTCGCCTTACGATTGAACGAATGAAGGCCGGAGCGCCCCGCCCGAGCGTTCCGGCCTTGCCCCACGCCCCCGGCAGCCCCGCCGGAAACATTTACCTCAGGCGAAGGAAACACCGACGCAGTCGGGCGCGCGCCAGCGCAATTCGGCCTGGCGCAACGTCTCGTCGCCCGCGATCTTGAGCTCGAAAGCCTTCGGTACGGCGGTGGTTTCGCCGAATGTCAACTTTGCCCCGTTTTCGGACAGGTTGCGCACGACGCATTCCAGCGCGCCGTAGCCCTTGTTGAAACGGATGATCGCGCCTTTCAGCACGCGCTGCCGCGGTTGCGCTCTCCGCTCGGCCTTGCCGCCTTCGGAAGAAGCACCGGGAGTCGATTTCCTGCCTGCCATCGCTGAGCACTCCTGTTTAAGGAGATGCGATGCGATATTCGTGCCAGATTATATGTCCCGGATCGGGACAGGATCCATAGCTCAATCCTGCCGGGCCGTCGCTTCCGGCTGAGCGGTCTCGATGAGCCGCACGTCGGCTTCCTCGCAGGTCCTGCGGATCGACGGGATATCGCAGCGATCGGTGATGAAGGTGTTCACCTGCGATATGTGACCGATGCGCACCGGGGCGGTTCGCTCGAACTTGGTGGAATCCGACACCAGGATGACATGGCGCGCATTGGCGATGATCGCCTGGGCCACCTTGACCTCACGGAAGTCGAAATCGAGCAGCGCTCCATCATGGTCGATCGCCGAGGTGCCGATGACCGCGTAGTCGACCTTGAACTGTTTGATGAAATCTACAGCCGCCTCGCCGACGATGCCTCCGTCCGAGCCGCGCACGACGCCGCCCGCGATCACCACCTCTATGGAAGGGTAGATACGCATCCTGTTGGCGACGTTGATGTTATTGGTGATGACCATGAGGCCGCTGCGATCGAGAAGCGCCTTTCCGACGGCCTCGGTCGTGGTCCCGATATTGATGAAGAGCGACGAATTGTCAGGGATGAGCCGCGCTGCCGCGCGTCCGATTGCCTCCTTTTCCTCCGAGGCGATCTTGCGCCGCGCCTCGTACTCCATGTTCTCGATGCCGGTCGGGAAAAGCGCGCCGCCATGGATGCGCGTCAGGAGATGCTGCTCGCAAAGCTCGTTCAAATCCTTGCGGATCGTCTGCGGCGTGACGTTGAAATGCGATGCCAGCGTCTCGACCAGCACCCGCCCGTGCTCCTTCGCCATCTGCAGGATTTCGGAGTGCCGGGACGGTAGGAAGATGGTCATTTTCTCTGCTTTCGTTTTTGCCATTTTCATACGGCAAAACGAAAACTGGCGAAAGCAGCGGTTTGAGCCGGGATCAGCGCGCCTCGCGGCCCTTCGAATCCTTGTGCGATTTCAGGATGCGCTGCTTCAACACGTTGGAGGCCTTGAAGGTCATCACCTTGCGCGGAAGGATCGGCACTTCCTGGCCCGTCTTGGGGTTGCGCCCCACCCGCTCGTTCTTGCCGCGCACCTGGAAGGTGGCGAAGGACGACAGTTTCACGGTCTCGCAACGCACGATCGCATCACAGATCTCGTCGATCACCATTTCGACAAGCTGGGCGGATTCGGTGCGCGACAGGCCGACCTTGCGATAGACGGCCTCGGCGAGGTCGGCCCGCGTCAATGTCTTTGCCCCCATCCGACCACCTGACCGTGCTGAAAACATGAATGCCGCAAAAAGAAGAGGGGACGTTAAGAAATCGAACCCGGAAGGTCAAGGACTTAGCAAGAAACGACTGCCCCTGGCCCAAGCGGCGGCCGGGCATCTCCAACCGCCAGCGTAAGGTCGCGGAATAGCTTGGTTTTCCGGCGGTTACCAGCGCAGCAGCACCGCGCCCCACGTAAAGCCGCCGCCCATCGCCTCGAGAAGTACGAGATCGCCCCTTTTTATCCGGCCGTCGGCCGCGGCCGCGCTCAAGGCGAGAGGCACCGAGGCCGCCGAGGTGTTGCCGTGCCGGTCGACCGTGATGACGACCTTTTCCTCGGCGATGCCGAGTTTCTTCGCCGAGGCGTCGATGATGCGGCGATTGGCCTGGTGCGGCACGAACCAGTCGAGGTCCTCCGCCGTGATGCCGGCCTGGCCGAAGACGTCCTCGATCACGTCGGTGATCATGGCGACCGCGTGCTTGAACACCTCGCGACCTTCCATGCGCAGATGGCCGACCGTGCCCGTCGTCGACGGGCCGCCGTCGACGTAGAGCTTTTCCTTGTGCGAGCCGTCCGAGCGCAGGCTGGCCGCGAGGATGCCCCGGTCGCCGATCGTCCCCTCACCTTCGCCCGCCTCGACGACGAGCGCGCCGGCGCCGTCCCCGAAGAGCACGCAAGTGCCGCGGTCGGTCCAGTCGAGGATGCGGGAGAAGGTTTCGGATCCTATGACGAGTGCCCGTCGCGCCTGTCCGCCGCGAAGATAGAGGTCGGTCGTGGTGACGGCGTAGACGAAACCGCTGCACACCGCCTGCATGTCGAAGGCAAAGCCATGCCGCATGCCCAGCCGTTCCTGGATTTCGACCGCCGTCGCCGGAAACGTGTTGTTGGGGGTGGACGTCGCCAGCACCACCAGATCGATGTCGGCCGGCGTCAGGCCGGCGTTCTTCAGCGCCGCGTGGGCCGCGGCCTCCCCGAGCGAGGCCGTCGTCTCGTCCGCGTCGGCGATCCGCCGTTCGCGGATACCCGTACGCTGCGAAATCCATTCGTCGGAGGTGTCGACGATGGCTTCGAATTCGGCATTCTTCATTGCGCGGCGCGGCAAGGCGCAGCCGACACCGCGCACGATGGATCTGATCATGGTCTTCCTAACCGGCATGTCGTGGTTCGCCGGACAGTTCGTCCGCCGCGTCGGCGGCGGTTTCCGGCTGGCTGCCATGGAAAAGCTCGAGATCGCGACGGATGCGTCCGAGGAGGTCCCGCCGCGCCATGTCGTAGGCCAGTTCGACCGCCGCGGCGAATCCTTCGGCATCCGTCCCGCCGTGGCTTTTCACGACCAGGCCATTGAGGCCGAGGAACACGCCACCATTCGTCTTGCGCACATCCATCTTCTCGCGGAGCCGGTCGAAGGCGCCCTTGGCGAGGATATAGCCTATGCGGGCAAGGAGCGTACGGCTCATCGCGGCGCGCAGGTATTCCGCGATCTGGCGCGCCGTGCCTTCCGCGGACTTCAGCGCGATATTGCCGGAGAAGCCCTCCGTCACCACGACGTCGACCGTCCCCTTGCCGATATCGTCGCCCTCGACGAAGCCCTGGTACTGCATCGATTTCATGTCGGCCTCGCGCAGGAGGCGTCCGGCTTCCTTCACCTCTTCCTGGCCCTTGATCTCCTCGACTCCGATATTCAGCAGTCCCACCGTCGGCCGCTGTATGTCGAAGATCGACCGCGCCATCGCGGCGCCGAGAATGGCGAAGTCGATCAGCTGCCGCGCATCGGCCCCGATGGTGGCGCCGACGTCGAGGACGATGCTTTCGCTGCGCAGGTTCGGCCAGATAGCGGCGATGGCGGGCCGGTCGATGGAGGCCATCGTGCGCAGGCAGAACCGCGACATCGCCATCAGCGCGCCGGTATTGCCGGCGGATACGCAGACCTCGGCCTTCCCGTCCTTGGTCGCTTCGATCGCCTGCCACATCGACGATTTCCCACGCCCGTGGCGAAGCGCCTGGCTCGGCTTCTCGTCCGATCCAACGGTCACTTCGCAATGGACGAACTCGCACACCGCCTTCAGCCGCGGCATGGTGTCGAGCAGCGGCTCGACCGATTCCCGGCGACCGAAGACGACGAAGCGGATGTCGGGACGCCGCTCCGCCACCTTCATCAGGCCGGGCAGCACCACGGCGGGACCGTGGTCGCCTCCCATGGCGTCAATGGAAATCCTGATCACGCGACGTTTTTCTCGTTTCTCCCGGCGGGAACCGGCATCCTTGAAGTGCGGCGAAAATAGCCGGTTTGGGGCGAGGCACAACCAACTTTCACGGTTGCGCGCTGGTTTTCAGCCCTTTCGTGTCAGCGCAGCCAGCTTTTCAGCGAGTATTCCCTGAACCGGCGCATTGTCTTCTCCGCCTGCCGCCTCCGGCAACTCCACTCCCTCCTTCCGCGGATAGGGATCGATGCCGAGCGCGAAGAACTGCTCGGCGAGCGCACCGACATCGATGGAGGTCCCGGTAAAGCTCTCGGGCGCGTCCGGCCCCTCCGGATCGAGGACCATTTCGCCGCCCGACAGTTCCTCGAAGCGGCCGAGCCTGGAACCCTCCGGCACGAAGAGCGCCGAAACCTCCTCGTCGAGATGCCTCTCGACCGGTTCCAGGGTGACGATGCATTCCTGCACGATGTCGCCTTCGACGCGTCCGGAAACCGACACGCCATCGCGCTTCCAAGGCGAGACCGTCAATTCGGCATGGAAACTCTTGGCGTCGAGAAGTCCGTGCTCGCGTGCCAGTGCCGCCAGTTCTTCCGGCCCCGCGTCGAGCGAGACGGGCATGCCCTTCGTCGGAAGCCTCATAACGTTGACCGCAAAGGATACCGGGCTCTTCGCCGCCTTCATTGCGCCTCCTCCGTCACCTGCGGTCGTTCGAAACGGAAGCTCCCCGACGCGAACGCATCCGTCGTCGCGGCGGCGGCATGTCCCCATGCGGCGATCACGTAGTCGGCGAGCCGTTCCGCTTCCGGCCAGTCCTGCACGTCCGGGCGGACGTTCCGCTTCAGCGCCGCCGCCAGCCCGGCGCGATCGCCCTCCTCGATCGCCCGGCCATAGGCCACCGCGCGTCCGTAGAACATTCTCCCCAGTTTCTTCACGCGTCTCGGGATGCCGTGGTCGCCGATGCCGAGTTCCCTCAGCGAATGGTCGACATCCTGGAAGAATTCGTCGGTCAGTTGCTGGGCCACCTCCTTCGCCACACCCTCTTCCTGCCGCAGCCGATGCAGGACCAGGAACAGATGCAGCGACAGCATCTCGTACCGGCCGAGTGGCGTATCGGGAACATTATATGCAGCATAGAGCGCCGGCTGCCGCGCCGCCGCCACGATCTCCTCGTAGAGGCGCTCGGTGACGGCCCGGTTCATTCGCCGGTTCGATCCGAATAACCGTGAGAACATGCCCGGCTTCGTCCTTTCCGCAGCTATTGGCTACCGTCGCTCGGTTGCATCGGAGCCAAAGCTGGTTTACCGGTTTCGCGCCCTGCCGCAAGGCGAAGCGGCGCATTGATAGCGGGGAGTTGTCGTTGCAGCGGACAAATTTCAAGGGGAATTGGCAGGTGGGCGCCGCGGCGGCGATCTCGATCGCATCGCTTTCGCTGGCGGGATGCAGCAAGGACGCGCTCACGACGATCAACGGCCATGAGGCCATCACCAGCGGCTATGTGGTCGACCAGGAGATGCTCGACCAGGTACCGGTGGGCTCCAGCCGGGAACAGGTTCTGCTCGCGCTCGGCACGCCATCGACCACCGCGACATTCGGCAACGAAGTTTATTACTACATCTCCCAGAAGCGGGTCCGGGCGGCAGAATTCCAGAAGCTGCACGTCGTCGCGCAGACGGTGCTGGCGATCTATTTCGGCGACGACGATCGCGTCTCCAGGATCGCCAAATACGGCCTGAAGGACGGCAAGCTGTTCGACTTCGTTTCCCGCACGACGCCGACCGGCGGCAAGGAAACCACCTTCATCGGGCAGATGATCCACGGCCTTTCCGGCGCCCCCGACCTCACCAACGGCCCGGACGCGCCGCGCGGCCGCTACTGACCGACGAATCGCCGTCAGCCGCGGTCGCGGAAGCGATTGGTGATCGGGTAGCGGCGGTCGCGACCGAAATTCTTCTGCGTGATCTTCACCCCCGGCGCCGCCTGGCGGCGCTTGTATTCGGCGATGTAGAGCAGGTTCTCGACGCGCTGGACCGTTTCGCGCTCGAACCCGCGCGCGACGATGTCGGCAACCCCCATCTCCTTCTCGACAAGGCATTCGAGGATCTCGTCCAGCACCGGATAGGGTGGCAGCGAATCCTGGTCGGTCTGGTTGTCGCGCAGTTCGGCCGAAGGCGCCTTGTCGATGATGTTCGCGGGAATCACCTCGCCCGACGGTCCGAGCCCGCTCGGCGGGACATGGGCGTTGCGCCATCGCGACAGCGCGTAGACCTGCATCTTGTAGAGGTCCTTGATGGGATTGAAGCCGCCATTCATGTCCCCATAGAGCGTCGCGTATCCGACCGACATCTCCGACTTGTTGCCGGTAGTGACCACCATCGAGCCGAACTTGTTC
>JBQCFA010000438.1:0-2158 GCA_051959695.1 Rhizobiaceae bacterium | reverse complement strand
GCCTCCAGCCCGCGCGCCACGGCGGCCAGCCGGTCGCTCTCCGTGACGCGCAATTCGTCCAGGCCGAGCATCAGCGTCTCGCCCTCGGCGAAGGTGGCCGCCACCGCCAGCACCGGATAGTCGTCGATCATCGACGGCGCGCGCTCGGCCGGCACTGTGACGCCGCGAAGCTCGGAATGCCTGACGCGCAGATCCGCCACGTCCTCGCCGCCGGCGTCGCGGCCGTCCAGGAACTCGATGGCGGCGCCCATCTCCAGAAGCGTGGTTATGAGCCCCGTGCGCGTCGGGTTCATCAGCACGTTCTCGATGACGATGTCGGAGCCCGGCACGATCAGCGCCGCCACCAGCGGGAAGGCGGCGGAGGAGGGGTCGCCGGGCACCACGATCGAGCGGCCGGTCAGCTTTCCCTGGCCCTGCAGGCGGATGTGGCGGACGCCGTGACGGTCGGTCTCGACCTCCAGTTCGGCGCCGAAGCCGGCGAGCATCTTCTCGGTGTGGTCGCGCGTCATCACCGGTTCGATCACGGTGGTGACGCCAGGTGTGTTCAGGCCGGCGAGCAGCACGGCCGACTTCACCTGCGCCGAGGCCATCGGCACGCGATAGGCGATCGGCGCCGTCGTCTTCGGCCCGTGCAGCGTGATCGGCATGCGGTCGCCCTCGGCGGCCTTCAGCACCTGCACGCCCATCTGCCGCAGCGGCTCGAGAATGCGCCCCATCGGCCGCTTCGACAGCGAGGCGTCGCCGATGAAGGTCGTTTCCATGTCGTAGGCGCCGACCAGCCCCATCGTCAGCCGCGAGCCGGTGCCGGCATTGCCGAAGTCGAGCGGCGCTTCCGGCTGCAGGAGCGCGCCGTTGCCGGTGCCGCGGATGATCCATTCGTCGCCGACCTTGCGGATGGCCGCGCCCATCGCCTTCATCGCCTCGCCGGTGCGCATCACGTCCTCGCCCTCGAGCAGGCCGGTGATGCGCGTTTCGCCCGAGGCGAGCCCGCCGAACATGAAGGAGCGATGCGAGATCGACTTGTCGCCCGGCACGCGCGCGCGGCCGGAAAGGGCGGAGGAAAGGCGCGAGGTGGCGGGACGGGGCGGGGCCTGGTGCGGCATGGCGGAATCCGGCGGAAGGTTCGGGGCGTTCGGGGTCCCTTGCGGGCGCGGTCTCCTAACACGCCTTTCCATGCCGGTCACCCCTGGCGGGGCCGGCCGGTCCGGGCGGTTGCGGGCCGCCTTGCGCTGCGGCGTAATAGGCTTTGACAGAGCCGCGCGATGTGGATATGGGGACCGGACTTTTCAGGAACCTTAATGCCGTCCCAACCCCTTTGCGGGCCGGCCGGTGCGGCTGCCCTGCGCAGCCCTGACGACGAGGCGGAACCGTGGCGAAACCCGAACTTGGCATAAAGCGCATCGACCCCGAGACGGGTCGCAAATTCTACGACCTGAACAAGGACCCGATCGTTTCCCCCTATACCGGAAAGAGCTATCCGCGTTCCTACTTCGATACGGACGCCGATCGTGCTCCCGAGGAGGAGGAAGAGGTCGAGGACAAGGAACTCGACGCGGAGGAGACCGATGCCGAGGTGGTGTCGCTGGAGGAGGCCGACGAGGAGGCTTCCGGCACCTCCGACGATGCCGTCGATATCGACGACGATGATGACGATGTCGATATCGGCGACGATGAGGACGACACCTTCCTCGAGGAAGAGGAAGAGGAGGAGGACGACGTTTCCGGCATCATCGGCGTCGGCGACGACGACGAGGAGGCCTGAGCGGATCGCGCTTGCGCGGCGCGGCATAAAAGCCGGCCGCGGGGCTTGATCTCCCCGGACCGCCGGTTTAGAAGCCGCCTTCTCATGGTGCGGGTCCCTTCCCGCGCCTGTTTTCGCCGGGCACGACATGCCCGGCCGAGTGGGGCCATAGCTCAGTTGGGAGAGCGCTTGAATGGCATTCAAGAGGTCGTCGGTTCGATTCCGATTGGCTCCACCAAATCACCGCCGCGCGACCTGCCGGCGTCCGCGGACGCCTTTCCCGATAGAGGCTAGATAAACTCCGAAAGAAGAAACTCTTCCTGCCTGGACAGCTGGTCGTCGTACTCGGAGACCCTTTTCCGAATATGCCGGGCCAGCATGTCGCGGTTCGCCAGAAGCGCGTCGAAATGCTCGATC
>JBQCFA010000437.1:0-7542 GCA_051959695.1 Rhizobiaceae bacterium | reverse complement strand
GAAACTATTGTCGCCAGTCGTGAAGCAATGGGCATGCCAGAAGGAGGAAGGGCGGATGCGACCGGATTTCGGGGCATGGTGGATCCTGGCAGGATCTATTCCGCCAGGATCCGTGCGTATCTGCCTGTTTATTGGGCAATCAGATCCGGCGCATCTTTCTGAGCGGCAGTGCCTTGAGAAGGGCCGCCGCAAGGGCAGACTTCAGGACGGCGCCGACCAGGAAGGGCGTGACGCCGCTTGCCACCGCCATCGTCGCGCCGACGAAGAGAGCGAGCCATGCCGCGCCGAGCGCGAGGCAGAGCAGGTTTGCAAGCAGCATGGACGTGAAAGCGAGGGCGACGCGGCTGCCGTTCCAGCCGCGCTGGGCGAGCCAGCCGGTGAACGCCCCGCAGATCGGAAACGCGAAGAGATAGCCTCCGGTCGGCCCGAGGATGTGGGCCAGTCCGCCCGAGCCGCTTGCCAGCACCGGCATGCCGAGCGCACCTTCCGCCAGCCAGGCGACGATGGTGAGCGCGCCCAGCCGCCAGCCGAGGAGCGCGCCGACCAAGGTCACGGCGAAAGTCTGCATGGTTATCGGCACGGGCACCATGGGCACCGACACGTATGAAGACAAAGCCAGGAAGGCGGTGCCGAGGACGACGGCGCCGGCCTGCAAGAGCATGTCCCGGTTCTGAATATCCAGCGGACTGAAAGCGGGCTTGAGAGAGGCGGTCCGGGCCATTGCGATCTCCTGCACAAATTATAGATAATTTCCATATTCTATCGCTAACTGAGTCCACAGAAGCGCCGGGATGGCAAGTGCCGCCCGTAAGAAAAATGTGGAACGACCCTCCGCGATCATCCGGGAGAGGGGTTTGAGGCGATCGGAGGGGCCGGCGATCAAGGGAACAGGGAGGGCCTTCGGCTCTATCGCGGGTTCTTGCGGCCGATCCACTGGACGTGCCGGGCGAGAACGGCGCATGCATTCTCGACCTGTCCGCTGCGAAGCGCCGCGAGGATCGCGCGGTGATCGCGGTCGGTAGGCGCCTCCCATTCCGCGCGCCAGCCGGAAAACAGGAAGCGCGCGCTCGCCGTCTGGAGGTCGTCGATCGATCTCAGCAGCCTCGGCATGCGGCAGGGCGAGAGTACAAGCCTGTGAAATGTGCGGTTCGCCTCCTCCCACGCCTGGACATCGCGGGCACTGTCCCCCGCGGCAATCGCCGCCTCGGCCTCGTCGAGAATGGCACGCGTCAGATGCGAGGCGGCATGGCGCAGCGCGAGCACCTCGAGCGCGGCGCGCATCTCCGCCACCTCCCGAACCTCCTCGAGGCTGAAGCCGGCGACACGGACGCCGCGGCGCGGTTCGCTGACGGCAAGCCCCTGCGCTTCCAGCCGGCGGAACGCCTCGCGCACCGGGACGTGGCTGGTGCCGAATTCCTCCGCGATATGATCCTGCCGCAGCCTGGCTCCGGCCTCGATCATGCCGGAGATGATGCGCTCGGCGAGAATCCGGCTGATGCGGTCGGCTATCGTGTCCGCGGCTTTGGCGCTCATGGATTATAGATAAAATGAAAAGACGGCCGGCGTCGACTCTGCTGTGGCGCTCTCATTCCTGCCATGGGATGGCAGTTGCGTTTTACGGGCGGCTTTGACGGTTCGCCGAAGCGGGCTACAGCATCGTTCGATCCGACGCCCACGTGGAAACCTCCCGAACGACGATGATGGCGCACTATCTCCCGCAACTCCTGCTCGCCTGGTCGATCCAGTGGATGGGCGTTCTCTCGCCTGGCCCGGGCGTGATGATGATCCTATCCGTCGCCGTGGGCCGAGGCCGCGCTCCTTCGCTGGTGACCGCCTTCGGCATCGCCTGCGGCACCATCATCCTCGCGACGGCGACCGTTCTCGGCATTGCCTCGCTTTTCGCGAGGGTCGCGGAACTGATGATTGTCGTTCGTTTCCTCGGAGCGGCTTATCTCCTTTGGCTCGCCTTCAAGGCGTTCCGCAATGCCGGTCACGACAAGGAACTGGTGCTCAAGCGCGCGGCGGCCGGCGGCGCGTGGCGTTCCGCCCTCAACGGCTTCACGCTCCAGATATCGAATCCGAAGGCCATCTTCTTCTGGCTGGCCGTGGCGAGCGTCGGTGGCGTCGGCGACGCCCCGTTGCCGATCGCGGCTCTTTTCATAGCGGGCGCCTTCATAAACTCCTTTGTCGGCCATGGCGGCTATGCGCTCCTGTTGTCGTCCGGGCCGATCAGGCGGCTCTATCTGCGCTTCCGCCGATGGATCGAGGGCGGGCTCGGATGCTTCTTCCTCTACGCCGGCTACCGGCTGGCGACCGCAAGGGGGTAGTCGCCGCCGGGCGGCGGACTGCGGGACTTAAGACGGGCGCCTTCGGCTGCGAGGTGCCCTGGCCCGCCGGCTGGCACGAATCTGGCTTGGACAATCCTGGCGGGGGCAGGGCGTCCCGGAACGGGACAAGCCTGCCGGAGTTCAGGCCGGAGCCACGGATTGCAATGAAGGACTCGAGGTCCCGGACCTTGAAGGCGGATCGGTTCGAGGCGCTGGACAGTTGGCGCGGCATCTGCGCCTGCATGGTGGCGCTCTTTCATTTCGCCGCATACAGCCATCTGTCCTTTTCTCCGCTGATCGGAAACGCCTATCTCTTCGTCGATTTCTTCTTCGTCCTGAGCGGATTCGTGATCGCGGCCAACTACCGCGACCGGCTCGCCGACGGCTTCGGCATCGGCCGCTTCATGACGCTTCGGCTCGGCCGGATCTATCCGCTCCATTTCGCCATGATCCTGCTCTTCATTCCGATCGACGCCATGAAGGACGGGCTTGGGCCGAACCTGTGGCGGGCGATCGTGACGAATGCGGCGCTTGTCCATGGACTGGGCGTCAACGACGCGCTCTGGCTGGATTTCCCGAGTTGGAGCATCAGCGCCGAATTCGCCGCCTATATCGTATTCGCGCTGGTCGTCGGCTGGGCGGGACGATCATTGCTGCCATGGCTGCTTCCCGTGATCGCGGGACCTTTCATCCTCGGCCTGGTAAGTCCGCACGGAATGGACTCGACCTATGATTTCGGGTTCGTTCGCTGCCTCGAAGGGTTCGCCCTCGGCGTCATATGCTTCGGGCTGCGGGAGAGACTGCCCTTGCTGGACAAGGCGGCGCCAGGCGTGGATACCACGATCGAGCTCCTTTCGGTCGCCACCGTCGCGGCGGTTGTCGCCCTCGCCGGCCGCAATCTCCTTCTCTCGCTGACGACGCCTTTCCTGTTTTCCGCCCTTCTCCTCGTTTTCGCGCGGCAGCAAGGCGCCTTGAGCCGGCTTTTGACGTTGCGGCCGTTCCTGCTGATAGGCACGTTGTCCTATTCCATCTATATGGTCCACGCGCTGGTGCGGGCGGTGACGCGCGCCTTCCTGCTTGCACTCGAACATCGCCTGGGGATCCATCTGTTCATCGTCCATGCGTTTCATTCGGACGCGCCGGGGGCGCCGATCCTCTGGTTCGTCGGGTCGCGCTATCTCGGCGATGCCGTGCAGGTCGCGATGCTGGGAGCCACGATCCTCATCGCGGCACTTACCTACCGCTACATCGAGGAGCCGGGCCGGCAATGGAGCCGGAGCCTTGTCCAGCGCAGCCGCGCCAGCCTGGCAACGGCCTGACGGTCCCCACGGCCGGCGATCGGCTCTTCGCGCGCGGCGGCGGCGCTTGCGCGACGCCATGATCCGTGTTCATCCTGCCGGGATCTGGAAATGCCGGCCGGATTCGTTGTGGACGGACCAGGCCCAACTGAAAGACGGGAGCCGCCGCGCCATGCTCAAGGGCATAGACCCCATTCTCAACGCCGACGTCCTTTACGCGCTGCGCTCAATGGGCCATGGCGACGACCTCATCATCGCCGACACGAATTTCCCCTCCGACTCGGTGGCGCGGCAGACGCGGCTCGGGCGGCTGCTGAGGATCGACAACGCCTCGGCGGGGCGGGTGGCGAAGGCGATCCTGTCGGTGATGCCGCTCGACAGCTTCGTCGACCACGCGGCGCTCAGGATGGAGATCGTCGGCGCGCCTGACGAGGTGCCGCCAGTGCAGGTCGAGGTGCAGCAGGCGATTGACGCGGCCGAGGGCAAATCGATGCCGATGGGGTCGATCGAGCGTTTCGCCTTCTACGATTTGGCGAAGAAATCCTATTGCGTGATCCAGACGGGGGAGCGCCGCTTCTACGGCTGCTTCGCCTTCAAGAAAGGCGTCATTCCGCCGGATGCTGCCTGACATGACCGGCTCCATGGCAGGAAAAGGCGTCGCCATCCTCGGCATCTTCGTCGCCGACCTCGCCTTCCGCGCCGGGCGCATGCCGGGCGTCGGCGAGACCATAGCCGGCTCCGGCTTCAAGCTCGGACCCGGCGGCAAGGGCTCGAACCAAGCGGTCGCGGCGGCGCGCGCCGGGGCGGCCGTCACCTTCATCTCGCGTCTCGGCAAGGATGATTTCGGCCGCATCGCGCTTTCGACCTGGGAGGAAGAGGGTATCACGGCGCGGGTGGCGGAGAGCGCCCACGAGCCGACGGGCGCAGCTTTCATCTATGTCAACGACAGGAACGGCGAGAATGCCATCATCGTCGTGCCGGGCGCGGCCGGCGGCATCGGCGTGGCCGACGTCGAGGCAGCCGCCGATGCGATTCGCGCGGCCGCCGTGTTCGTCACCCAGCTCGAACAACCTGTCGCGGCGGCGAAGCGGGGGCTCGAAATAGCGCGCCGCGCGGGCGTCACCACGATCTTCAACCCGGCGCCGGCGGAGCCGGTCGAGGACGATATTTTTCCGCTCTGCGACTACGTGACTCCCAACGAGCACGAGGCGGCGACCCTCCTGGGGATGTCCGTCACGAACGCCGAGGATGCACGACGGGCGGGGGATGCCTTCCTGGCCAAGGGTGTAGGAACGGCGCTGATAACGCTCGGGGAGAAGGGAGCCCTTCTTCATACGCGGGATCGTTCCGTCCTCGTGCCGGCCGTTCAAGCAGGCACCGTGGTCGAGACGGCCGGCGCGGGCGATGCGTTCAACGGCGCCTTCGCGGCCGCGTTGGCGCGGGGCATGGAGCCTGAGGCGGCGGTACGCTTCGCCTGCGCGGCCGCCGGCATTTCGGTGACACGACCCGGCACCGCGCCGTCGATGCCGCACATCGTCGAGATTGAGGCGCTGCTCGCCACAAGGTTGCGCGCTTAACCGGGTGCACGCGGGAGCCGGCGGATTTTGTTGACACCCGGACAAAATGCTCCCTACCATCCGCCACCTCGTCGACGTCCAGATGATCCAGGGAGGACATCTTGACCGATTACCCGAACGTTTTATCTCCGCTGCCGGAATAGGCCTACGGAGGAAGGCAGCGCGAACCCTTGCCGTCTGCGTGCGGGCGGCTGAACAGTCGACAATAGGGAGGAGTTACCGTGAAGGTCGAAATCTATAATCGCATCATGGCGGCCCAGGCCAGCAGGCGCAGCCTGTTGAAGGGCGCCGCCGGGCTTGGCGCTCTTGCCGCGCTCGACGGCGCCGGTCTCGGCGCCTTCACACGTCCGGCCTCCGCGGCCGAGGCACTCAACACCGAGTTGCGCAAGCAGATCCTGCAGATACCCGGCGTCGGCAAGGGTTCGCCGACGGACGCCGACTGGCAGAAGGTGGGCGAGATGTGTCTCGGCCCGACGAAGGAGGTCGTCAAGGAAGGTGAGTTCAAGGGCGTCGAGCTGACCTTCATGGGGCTCAACAACCAGAACCAGCACAATTTCCTGTTCCGCGGCTTCCTTAAGTCGTGGGAGAAATATACCGGCGCGAAGATCAGCTGGATCGACCTCGCCCAGGCCGACTACAATGCGCGCCTGCAGCAATCCATCGCCACCAAGACAGTCGATTTCGACATCATCGAGATGGGCGCTCCCTTCGAAGGAGACACGGCCAGCAAGGGGCTGCTTTCGGTCATGCCCGACTGGGTGAAGAAGATGATCGACATGGACGACTATGTCGATTACCTGAAGGCACCGGTCGGGACCTGGGACGGCAAGACATATCGCGTCTCCGTCGACGGCGACTGCCACAACTTCAACTTCCGCAGCGACTACGTCAAGGACGCCGACCTCGCCAAGGCCTGGAAGGACGAGGGCCATTCGGGCGAATGGGCCGCGCCGAAGACCTGGCAGCAGGTCCAGGAGGTCACCAAGTTCCTGAAAGGCAAGAAGGATCCGTTGGCCGGCGGTCCCGCATACGGCTATCTCGACCCGCTGAAGGGCTGGGGCGGCTTCGGGTTCTACTTCCTCGAAAGCCGGGCGACCGCCTACGCGAAGCATCCGGACAACAAGGCCTGGCTCTTCGATCCCGAGACGATGAAGCCCTACGTCAACAATCCTGCCTTCGTCCGCGCCATCCAGGACGTGCTGGACGTGATGTCGGACCAGCCGCCGGACCAGATCAACGCCGATCCCGGTACGACGGCGTTCCAGCAGTTCCTAGCCGGCACCGGCTCGATGGTTTCCTGGTGGGGCGATGTCGGCGCCGACGCCAAGACCTCCGACAGTTCGGTGGTGGGCGACGTCTGCAGCTTCTCGATCCTGCCCGGCTCGGACGACGTCTACAACAACAAGACCGGCAAGTGGGAGAAGCTCGCCTCCGGTCCGAACTACGCGCCGAACCTCGCCTATCTCGGCTGGGGCGTCTACGTCATGTCCCGCGCCGACAGCGATCCGGTGAAGCAGAAGGCGGCGTGGTCCGCGGCGGCGCACCTCGGCGGCAAGGATCTTGCGCTGTGGACGTCCTGCTACCCGTCGGGTTTCCAGTGCTACCGCAACTCGCAGCACAACATCGACGAATGGGTGGGGGCCGGCTACAACCGCGACTTCATCGAGAGCTACCTCAACAGCCAGTTTGGAAGCTACAACCATCCGAACGGCGCCATCGAGCCGCGCATTCCCGGCATCTTCCAGTATTATTCGGTGGCCGAGGACGAACTCGCCAAGGGCTATGCCGGTCAATACAAGTCGGCGCAACAAACGGCCGATGCGATCGCCGCCGCCTGGGAGAAGCTGACCGACCAGATCGGACGCGACAACCAGATCAAACTCTACAAGGCCTCTCTCGGCATGTGACCTGCCCGACAAGAACACGGCCGGCGGCGGCAACGCCGCCGGCCACAAAGCTGGGAAGCACATGCAGCAAGGCTCGGCCGTCGACCACCTTATCGAAAGCTATTCAGCCGCGCCGCCCGTCTCGGAAGGGCGTCGCAGGCTCGGCGTCGCGGTCTTCTGGCTGGGCACGCTGGTGCTGGCGGGCACAGCCGTCATCGAGGTGCTCTACAAGTCCGGGAGGATTGCCTTCGGCTGGGACACCTGGCGGCCGGTGCTCTACGCCTATGTCCTCTGGTCGGCGATGCTCTGCGTCTCGCAGGTCCTGCGGCGCGGCGAGGACGGCAAGAAGGCGCTTTTCGTCCTGCCGGCGATCCTCTTCATCGGGGCGATCGTCATCTTCCCCCTGCTGTTCGGCCTCTACATCGCCTTCACCGACTGGAACCTGGCCTCCCTC
>JBQCFA010000436.1:0-3641 GCA_051959695.1 Rhizobiaceae bacterium | reverse complement strand
CCGGCATGGCGACGATCTGCGGCGAGGAAAGCGCCGGCACCGGCTCCGACCACGTGCGCGAGAAGGACGGGCTGTGGGCCGTTCTGCTCTGGCTCAACGTGCTTGCCGCGCGTGGCATGAGCGTCCGGCAGATCGCGGAGGATCACTGGAAGACCTACGGCCGGAATTACTACACGCGCCACGACTACGAGGCGGTGAAGTCGGAGGCCGCCAACAGGATGATGGACGAGTTGAAAGGGAAGCTCGCCAGCCTTCCGGGCCAATCCTTCGGCAAGGACAAGGTCGAGAAGGCCGACGACTTTGCCTATCACGATCCGGTCGACCACTCGGTGAGCGAACACCAGGGCATCCGCATCTTCTTCGAGGGTGGTTCGCGCATCGTCTTCCGATTGTCGGGGACGGGCACGGAAGGGGCGACGATCCGCGTCTATATCGAGCGCTACGAGTCCGATCCGGCCCGGCTCGACCTCGACACGCAGAAGGCGCTTGCCGACCTCATCGCCGCGGCTGAAAAGATCGCCGGCATCAAGGCGCATACCGGCCGCGACAAGCCGTCGGTCATCACCTAGGAATCGCTCATTTGACACGCAGCAGGCAACTGGGGGCGGTTGCGAAAAAGGGGGGCGTGGAATTCTCCGTCGTTTCCGGAACGGCGGAGAAGCTGACGCTTTGCATTTTCGACGACAAGGGCGCTACCGAAACCGCGCGCCGCGACATGGAGCGCGGCGCGGATGGCGTCTGGTCCTGCCTCGTCGAAGGCCTGGAAGCTGGCGCGCGCTACGGGTATCGCGCCGACGGGCGCTACGATCCGCAGAACGGCTATTTCTTCGATCCCGCCAAGCTCCTGGTCGACCCCTATGCGCTCGCCATCGACCGGCCCTACGCCTACCGCGAACGGCTCGCGGCGGCGCGCGGGGAGGGAGGAGACACGGCCGGTCTCGTCCCGAAGGCGATCGTCACCGCGCCGCGCGCGCGCCTCTTCCCGCGCCCGCCGCTCTTCAGCCCCGGCGGTTTGATCTACGAGGTACCGGTGCGCGCCTTCACCAAGCGGCATCCGGCGATCCATGGTCCGATGCGCGGAACGATCGCGGCGCTCAGGCAGCCGGAGATCGTCGAACACATGGTCAGGCTCGGCGTCAGTGCGGTCGAATTGATGCCGATCGCCGCCTGGATCGACGAACGGCATTTGCCGCCGCTCAACCTGCGCAATGCCTGGGGCTACAATCCGGTGACGTTCATGGCGCTCGACCCGCGTCTGGCGCCGGACGGCGTCGCAGAATTACGCGAGACGGTCGAGACGCTACACGAGGCGGGCATCGGCGTCATTCTCGACCTGGTGCTGAACCATACGGGCGAGGCGGATGCCATCGGGCCGGTGCTTTCATTGCGCGGTCTCGACAATCTCGCCTACTACCGCCATGTCGGCGCGCCGCCCAGGCTCGACAACGTCACCGGCTGCGGCAACACGCTCGATTGCGGAAGCCCGGTCGTCCAGAAACTCGTCCTCGACACCCTCCGTCATTTCGTGACTCACGCCGAGGTGGACGGCTTTCGCTTCGACCTCGCGACCGTGCTCGGCCGAACGGCCGAGGGCTTCGACCGCGATGCGCCGATGCTGAGGATGCTGCGCGAGGACGCCATTGTCGGCGACCGCATCCTGATCGCAGAGCCATGGGATGTCGGCGAAGGCGGCTACAGGCTGGGCGGCTTCCCGCCGCCGTTCCTCGAGTGGAACGATCGCTATCGCGACGATGTCCGCCGCTTCTGGCGCGGCGATGGCGGCATGGCCGGCCCGCTGGCGACGAGGCTTGCCGGTTCGTTCGATATCTTCCAGAACACGGCGCGGACGCGGACCGTGAATTTCGTCGCCGCTCATGACGGCATGACGGTTGCGGACCTCGTTTCCTACGAGCGCAAGCACAACAGCACCAATGGCGAGGACAATCGCGACGGCCACGACGAGAATTTCTCCTGGAACAACGGCGTGGAAGGCAAGACGACCAGCCCGGCGATCGTCGAGAGGCGGCGACAGGATTGTGCCGCGCTGCTGGCCACGCTGTTCGCCTCGCGCGGCACGATCATGCTGACCGCGGGCGACGAGTTCGGCCGCTCCCAGCACGGCAACAACAACGCTTACGCGCAGGACAACGAGACGACCTGGCTCAATTGGGAAAACGCCGACGAGGATTTGCAGGAATTCGCCTACGCGCTCGGCGCGCTGCGGCGCGAGTTCGGCGCCTTGTCGGCGACGACCAAGCTGACCGGAGAGGTTTTAGACGACTCGGGATTTGTCGACGTCGCATGGCTTACCGAACTTGGAGAGCCTCTGGCGCCCGAGGAATGGCAGGAGGACGGCCGCCGTGCCTTCACCGTAATGCTGCACGAGGGGGAGGCCGCGTATGCCCCGAGGCTGGCCGTCTTCATCAACGCTAACGACCATCCCCGGGCATTTACCTTGCCCGAACGCGCCGGTTACGAATGGCGTCGGAGGGCGGCTTTCGAAGCCTCTGCATCGGGAGCCGTGGCGGCAGGCATCATCTCCGCGCCTTCGCGTTCCGTGCTCTTGTATGCGGAAAGCCTGATTGGCGCGCAGGATGGGTTTCAACCTTCCTCCGATCGCCTGCCCCAAACGCGAGAGGCAAGTACCGAAGAATGAGCAATGCCGAAGGAAAGACCGAATGGTGGCGCGGTGCGGCCATCTACCAGATTTACCCGCGCTCCTTCCAGGACACTTCCGGCGACGGCGTCGGCGATTTGCGCGGTGTGGCGCAGCGGATTCCCTATGTCGCGTCGCTCGGGATCGACGCGATCTGGCTATCGCCTTTCTTCATGTCGCCGATGGCGGATATGGGTTACGATATCTCTGATTATTGTGCCGTCGATCCGCTTTTCGGAACGATCGAGGATTTCGACGCCGTTGTCGCCGAGGCGCATCGGCTCGGCCTGAAGGTGATCATCGACCAGGTGCTGTCGCATTCCTCCGACAAGCATCTGTGGTTCCGGGAAAGCCGCTCCAGCCGCGACAATCCGAAGGCGGACTGGTATGTCTGGGCCGATGCCAGACCCGACGGAACGGCTCCGAGCAACTGGCTTTCCGTGTTCGGCGGGCCGGCTTGGGAGTGGGATTCGGTCCGCAAGCAGTACTACCTGCACAATTTCCTCGCATCGCAGCCGGACCTCAACTTTCACAATGCCGAAGTCCAGGAGGCGATGCTCGCCTCGTTGCGTTTCTGGCTCGACCGGGGCGTCGACGCTTTCCGCTTCGACGCGGTGAACTACTATTTCCACGACCGCGCCCTGACGGACAATCCGCCTCTTTCCCGCACCCTTTCCTCCGACGTTCCGGATACCAACCCCTACGGCTTCCAGCGGCATATCCACGACAAGACGCAGCCGGAAAATATAGGCTTTCTCAAGCGAGTAAGGGCGCTGCTTGATTCATATGACGAGCGCATGTCGATCGGCGAGGTGGGTGACGGAGACCGCTCGCTGACGACGGTTGCCGCCTATACGGACGGCAACGACAAGCTCAACATGTGCTACACCTTCGACCTGCTCGGACGGGCGCTTTCGCCGGAGCACATCCGGCGCTGCGTGGAAGCCTTCGAGCATTCCAGGGCCGGCTGGGTCTGCTGGGCCTT
>JBQCFA010000435.1:0-20290 GCA_051959695.1 Rhizobiaceae bacterium | reverse complement strand
ACCACCGAAGCCGAAAGGGAACAGGCGAAGCGAAGCGCTAACGCGCCGGAGAAGGCGCGCGCGCGGCCCGCGTCGCTCGGGCCGCGAATCGACGGGGCGAGGCGGCGGCTCTCCGGCCTGCCGGCCGTCTGGAGCCGCGTCTGGCGCGGCGGTTCGCGCTACATGCCCAAGCGCCTCTACGCCCGTTCGCTCATTATCGTCATCGCGCCGATGATCCTGCTCCAGTCGGTCGTCACCTTCGTCTTCATGGAACGCCAGTGGCAGACCGTGACGAACCGGCTTTCGGTCGCCGTCACCCGCGACATCGCCGCCATCATCGACATGATCGAGACCTATCCGCACGACGCCGACTATTCAAATGTCGTGCGCATCGCCCAGGACCGTCTCGGGCTGAAGATCGACATATTGCCGCCCGATCCCCTGCCCCCGCCCGGCCCCAAGCCGTTCTTCTCCTATCTGGACGAGACGCTGGGTTCGGAGATCACCAGGCAGATCGGAAAGCCCTTCTGGATCGATACGGTCGGCAATTCCAACATCCTGGAAATCCGGGTTCAGCTCGACGGCAAGGTGCTGCGCGTCTTCGCCAAGCGCAGCCAGGCCTACCAGTCGCAGACGCACATCTTCCTGCTCTGGATGGTCGGCACCTCCGCGGTGCTGATGCTGATCGCCATCCCCTTCCTGCGCAACCAGATCAGGCCGATCCTCGATCTGACGGAGGCCGCCGAGAGTTTCGGCAAGGGACGTCCCACGCGGCCCGGCTTCAAGCCGCGGGGCGCCGAGGAAGTCCGCCGCGCCGGCATTGCCTTCATCCAGATGCGCGAACGCATCGAGCGCCAGATCGAGCAGCGCACCGCCATGCTGGCGGGCGTCAGCCACGATTTGCGTACCATCCTGACGCGTTTCCGTTTGCAACTCGCCGTGGCCGGCGCGAAATCGTCCAATCTGCAGGCGCTGGACAAGGACGTCGACGACATGCAGTCGATGCTCGAGGCCTATATGTCGTTTGCGCGCGGCGAGGCCGCGGAGGATACGGGCAGCTTCGATGTCGCCGGCTATCTCGGCAAGCTTGCGACCGAAGCGCGGCTGCGCAAATGCAGGCTCAAGACGAAGCTCACCGGCGAGCCCGTGGTGCTTGTCCGGCCCAACGCCTTCGCCCGGCTGCTTTCCAACCTCGTCAGCAACGCATTCCGCCACGCGAAGAACATCAGCGTTACGGCCAACCACACGCGCGGCTTCCTTACCGTCATCATCGACGACGACGGCCCGGGCATACCGGCAGACAGGCGGGAGGACGTGTTCAAGCCCTTTGTCCGCCTCGATGAGGCCCGCAACCAGGATTCCGGAGGCACCGGGCTGGGGCTGTCGATCGCCCGCGACATCGCCCGCAGCCACGGCGGCGACATCACGCTCGACGACAGCCCGATGGGCGGATTGAGGGCCGTGGTGCGGGTGCCCGCGTAGAAGGCGTCATTCCGGAAGAATGGCACGCGTCTTCGGATCAATCGGCTCCACATTGGTAGATGCCTCGCGGCGGCGCGATCTGTCCGGGTCCGCCGGTGTCCCACGGGGACGTGGTCCGGCGTGCGTACCGTATTTGTAAAGCCGCGAGGAGGCGCCGAACACGGACAGCACCTTGCCGGACGCGCGCCCGCACAGCCGCAATCCGTCCACCATCGAGTAGGCGCCGAGGACGGGCGCCAGCACGATGCGGGCGATGCCGAGCAGCAACAGCAGTGGAACGACCGCCAAATGCCCCGCTGAATGGATCGCCGAGGCCTGGCCGCGGTGGCGGTGGAAATGGCTGATCGTCTGCTGTTGCGCGCGAAAGGCGATGTAGCGCGCGGATAGCCGGGCCGGAGCGATGAACTCGTAGACCTTGGCGTCGAGGCTCCACCCCGTCTTCGCGCCGGAGCGCACGGCTTCGTGGAAGAAGCGGACATCCGACCCGCCCTCGATCCTGAGCCGCTCGTCGAAACGCAGCCCAGTTCGGCGCTGGAATGCCAGGTCCAGAAGCCAGTTGTTGGTGATGGCGATGATCCGTTCTTCCTGGCCCTTGCGGACCCTGCGTTCGTTGCGCGCCTGCCGTGCGCGGTACCAGTCCTCCATCCCACGCATGAGGGAGGCTTGCCATGCCGTAAGCCTTGCGGCGGGCGGCCGCGCGAAAACAGGCCCGCCTATGAGCTCCGCGTCTCCCTCGCGGTATTTCGCCACCAGTGCCGAAAGCCAGGCGACATCGGCCTCCTCGTCGTCGTCCAGGAAAGCGAGCAGGTCCGCCCCCCGGGCCAGGGCGTGATCGAGCGCGCGGTTGCGGGCGAAGGGAATGCCGGCGCGAGACTCCTCGACGAGTTCCAGCCGATCATGGAAGGCGGGGCGGTTGGCTTCGACCACATCCGCCGCCGGCATGTCGCGGCCATTGTCCACGACCAGGAAAGTTACGCGGCAGTCAGGCGTCGGATGCTGGCGGGAAAGTGATTTGAGCAGCAGATCGAGCGTGTCGGGACGGTCGCATGTCGGCACCGCCACGCAGACCGCCAGCACCTTCCCTGTCCTCCCGGCTTCGGTCATGTCGCCCCCCGGCCTTCGCTAAGGCTGCTTTAGCCGCGGCGAGTAGGAAAAGTCGAGTCTGGTGAAATAATGCTTCGAATGTCTCAGCTTCGCCTTCTTGTCCTCGCCGTCGAGCGCGCTTGCCGCCTCCGCTATCCCCTTCATCGAATGAGCGACCGCGTCGAGGTAGGCGCCAGTGGCGCCGCTCACGCGTTCGCCGATGGTCGGGTTTGTATTGATTTCGAAGACGGCCGGATCCTCGCCATCAAAGCCGAAATCGGCACGGCCGTATTCTATTCCGGCGATCTCGAACACCCTGCGCATCAGCTCGGCGTGGGGGTTGGTCATGATTTCCTCGATCGCACGCTCGCGTTCGGCATCGGTGGCCAGGCCGGCATGGCCGTATTTGACGAACGGGCTCGCCTCGGTGACAGGATTGGCTGGCACCATCCGCTCTCCGATCCGGTAAATCGTGTGACGTCGGTAGACGTTCTCGCGCTGCGCCCGGTTGGCGAATTCGATGACCAGCATATGGGTCAGCGGGATGCCGCGGGCGCGGTATTCCCCCAGCCTTAGGTCGAGATGTTCCTGGTTGCCGATCAGCTCGAAGATGTCCTGGCTATGCCCGCTCACGCTTTTCAGGAAGACCGGGAACCGGGTCGGCCGCGGATCGAGGACGGCGCGATAGGCCTGGAACTTGTTGATTCCCGCCTTGTGCAGGCGAAACAGCAGCTCCTCCCTGTGGCAGGTGGCTGCGGGATCGTTGAGCACGCGGATGCCGGATTCCCGCATCTGCCGGTAGAGGTCGGCGGCCTGGGTCAGTTCGTAGGGATGAAGCCGGTCGAAATCGGTGAAGACACAGGTCGCCGCGACGATAGACGACTGGCGGAACAACCAATCGTAGGACCGCACGCTTATCTGCGCGGTCCGGTGAGGCGATCTCAAGATGCCCTTCAAGGCATACCGATGCCGGGCGGTCGTGAAGAACACGATCATGCCGCGCTACTTTTGTCCTGGAGTGTGTCTTTCGCTACTTCCTTTAGACAGGAAAATCGTACAGTATCAATTGCGAACGAAGTGTTGGCCTCGATGCGGGAGATGATGAGAAATGACAAAGTCCATTAAGCTGGATCCGAAGAAGCTGCTCGGCAAAACCGGCAACGGCAGCAAAATGGCCGGCACGACGAAGCCGGTGGGCGCGAAGCCTGCTGGCAAGTGCTGAACGGGCGAAAGGCATAAGATGACTCGCTCCATCCGGTTGGACACGCGAAAGCTGCTCGGCAAGTCGGGCAGCGGCGCCAAGATGGCCGGCCCGATAAAGCCGACGGGCGGCAAGCCTAGGAGCGCGGAAACCGTGAAAGCCCGTCGCTCGTAAGAGCCGGCAAAGTCAACGTTCCGTAATCCGCTGTGGCGCCAGCCGCGGCGGAATTTCCTTGGGGTCGGATCGTGAATTACTTTCTCCCCTCGCGCGCCAGCGGTCTCCGTGGCCGCAAGGCGATGCAGGCGAGGCTCGCGGAAAGCCTCGCCCATATCTTCGAGCAATGTGCTCCGCACGTCGAATTCGACGAAGCGGCCGGCGGCGCGCTGGTGGATCGGATGTCGAGCGGCGAGCGCGTCGATCCGGCCCTGTTCGCTTCCTACTTCATTCTCGTGGCGGCCATCGAACAAGGGCAGATGCCCGAGATCGAGCGGGCACTTCGATCGCTGCTGGACCGCGCCCGCCTTCCAGTTTCGCCGCCATTGCGGATCCGGCCGCTGAACAGGAACGAATTCTCCGAGGAGGAAGAGCGGGAACTCCGCCGTTCCTTCATTTCCGAGTCCCTGCTTGACGAGCAGATCGATCACCTTACCGGGGAAGCGGAAGCCGAAAGCCGCCAGAAATTCAAGCGGGCGCTTGCGATCCTGAAGGAACATGCTCCGGCGATCCATGCGGAGCTCGAAACGCAGATCAGCGAGTTCATACCGGCGCGCGGCCTCCCCGCCCGGGGTATCGAATTCGACGGCTGCAGCAGCCTCGAACGCTGGGGATCTATCCTCATTAACGCCGAGATGAAGAAAACCGACCTCGAACTCGCCGAGACGATCGCGCATGAGGCCGCGCACAACGCCCTGTTTGCGCTCGCCCCTGTCGACGGTGTTGTCGAGAACGACGACAGCGAACGCTATTCCTCGCCGTTGCGCGTCGATCCGCGCCCGATGAACGGCATCTATCACGCCACCTTCGTGCTGGCGCGCATGTGCTTCGCCATGCATGAGGTCGCCGCATCGCCGACGGCGCCCGCGGCGCTCGCCGAAGAGGCGCGCAAGCTGTCCGAGCAGAGCGCCAGGCTCTTTCTCGACGGTCACAAGATCGTGCTGGAACACGCCGTCCTGACGCATGAGGGCGGGGAAATCATGCGGAACGCTGCCGAATACATGGGCGTCGACGCGCTGGTCTGACCTTTCTGTTCGGCAACTGCGAGCCAGGCGCCGACAATTGAACCGCCCGGATTCAGCCAATCTTTAGGGTTCCTGCCCCTAAATGGCCGCAAAGGCGGGGACCAGGATTTGGCGAAGGCGGTCAGACCCGGAACACAGACTGCGGACGAGAAACTGCGCGACCTGCAGCATGAGGTGCTGGTCGCGGCGGCCTCGTGCAACGATCTCCATGCTGTGCTCGGCCTCTTGTGTCGGCGCATCGAGGGACTGACCGCCGGCGCGGTCTGTTCGATCCTGGGCGTCGACGCCCATCGGCTAATCCGGCCGCTCGCCGCGCCGGGCCTTCCGGACCATTTCGGCGCTTCCGTCGACGGCCAGCCGATCGGCCCATGCGCTGGGTCCTGCGGCACGGCGGCATGGCGAGACGAGCCGGTCGAGGTGACCGACATCGAGCACGATCCGCTCTGGCGCGAATACAGGGCGCTGGTGCTGCCTCTCGGCTTGCGCGCCTGCTGGTCGACGCCGATCAGGTCGAGCGACAAGAAGGTGATCGGCACCTTCGCTTTCTATTATCGGGACAAGCGCGGCCCGACCGACGTGGAGCGGCAGGCGGTCGAGGTCTCCACCCATCTTTGCGCCATCGTCATCGAACAGCATGAGGCACGCGAGCGCATCCATCGGTTGGCCTATTACGACACCGTCACCGGCCTGGCTAACCGGGCCCTGTTCGGCGAGCGATTGGCCGAATATCTTTCCGCGCAGGCATTGGCGGGCGCCGATGTCGCGCTTTTGTGTATCGACCTCGACGATTTCAAATCCGTCAACGACACATTCGGTCATATGGCCGGCGACGAATTGCTCAGACAGGTCGGAGGCCGGCTCCAGGATTGCGTCGTGGACGGCTTCGTCGCCCGCATCGGCGGCGACGAGTTCGCCGTGATCGGCCGGTTCGGGATCGACGAGGCGATACCGGCCGCCAAGCGTATCACCCTCTCGATGCACGAGCCGTTCAATCTGTCCGGGAACCTGGTCTCCACCCGCGCCAGTGTCGGCGTGACGGCAGCGCACGCCGAAACCGTCGACGGCCGGAGCCTCCTGAAACAGGCGGATATCGCCCTTTACGAGGCAAAGGAAGCGCGGGCCGGCATATGGCGGGTCTATACGCGCGATCTGCAGCGCAAGCGCACCGAACGGCGCAGGATCGAGCATGATCTCCGCCAGGGACTCGCCAACGGCAATCTGTGGCTCGCCTTCCAGCCGATCTTCGAGATCGCCTCGAGTTCCCTCGTGGGCGCCGAAGCGCTCGTGCGGTGGGACCATCCGCAGCGCGGGCCGGTGTCGCCGGAGGATTTCATCCCGGTGGCAGAGCAGAGCGGGCTGATGCCGGAACTCGGCGAGTGGATACTGGCGACGGCTTGTGCGGCGGCCATGCGCTGGCCCGATGAGACGATCCTCTCCGTCAACATATCGCCGGCGCAGATCCAGGCGCCGGGATTCGTCGAAGACACGCTCCACATCTTGCGCAGCTCGGGCCTGCCGCCGCGCCGACTGCAGATCGAGGTCACCGAAACCGCGCTTCTTGCCGACGCCGGCAAGGCGCGCAACGTCATCGACCGCCTGAAAGGCGAAGGCGTCAAGGTGGCGCTCGACGATTTCGGCACCGGTTACTCTTCGCTCAGCCACATCCGCCAGTTTCCGATGGATACGGTCAAGATCGACCGCTCCTTCATCGGCGAGTTCGGCTCCAACAGCATGTCGACGGCGATCGTGTCCGCCATCCTTCACATTGCCGGCCAGCTCGATATCGTCTCCACCGCCGAAGGCATCGAAACCGCCGAGCAATTGAAGCTCCTTGACGCCGCGGGCTGCACCTTGGCGCAAGGCTTTCATCTCGGCCGCCCGGTCGCTCAGGCGGCGTTTGAGAGAAGATTTGGGTTCGCACCTGCCGGCCGGGTCCGGCTCTAAGCGAAGCGCCCGGCCTCTTCTCGTTAAGCAAACATTGGGATCGGCCTGCTATTTCCGCGATGGCATTTTGCAGCCACCGGAGCCGGGCAAGCATCTCCGATGTCAGATATGGTCCAGCCAGTTGTAGATCGTTTTGGCCCGGTGCCGCTCACCGCTTCGCCTGCGCAGCGACCGTGCGTGGCAGGCATGCCAGCGCGGCCGGCAGATGTTCGGCCTCGTTGAGACACGGTATCTGTATGACGAGTTTCATGGAACGGCCCCGCGCAAGCCGCGACCATAGCCGTCGCGAGTTAAGGGACTGTTGGCGCAGGCAAGGGGTAGGCGGGAGCGTTCATTGAGCCACCCTAGAACAGCCTTCCGCCGTTCGGCACCGGCCGCTCGGCCGCGAGAAGAACGACCTCGCCATCCGCGTCCGGAAAGCCGAGCGTCAGCACCTCGGACATGAACTTGCCGATTTGCCGCGGCGGGAAATTGACCACCGCCGCCACCTGCCGGCCAACCAGCGTCTCGGGCGAATAGTATTTCGTGATCTGGGCCGACGATTTCTTCTCGCCAATCTGCGGGCCGAAATCGATGCGCAGCTTGATGGCGGGCTTTCGCGCCTCGGGAAAGGGCGCAGCCTCAACGATCGTGCCGATCCGAATATCCACCTTGTCGAAATCGGCGAAAACGATCTCCGGCTTGCGTTCGGACGCTCCCGCCATCGTCAGGCGGAACCGAAAGTCTCGAAAAGAACGTTGGCCAGTGCGTCGCGCGCGTTCGAACCCGACCAGACCACGAACTGGAAGGCCTGGAAATAGCATTCGCAGGCCTCGAGCGCGCTGTTCAGGAGCACTTCGACCTGCTGGCTGGTCGGCTCAGCCCCTCCCGACAGAAGCAACGACTGCCGGAACATGATCGCGCCTTCCTGCTCCCACAGGTCGAAATGACCGAACAGCATCTGCTCGTTGATGAGCGAGAGCAGGCGCATGACCTCGAGCGTGCGCGTCTCAGGCACCTTGATGTCGAAGGCGCAGGCCAGATGCAGCGCCTCGAAATCCTCCATCCACGAAAAGGAGACGTGGTAGTCCGTCCATGTGCCGGTGACCGATATGGCGATCTCGTCGTCGCCGGTCCGCTCGAACGACCAGTCGTTGTTGTGCGCCACCTGCTCGATCACGTCGACCGGGTGCAGATCGCGCGCAATGTCCAGTTCCACCAGTTCCATTCAAGAATTCCCGTCGATTTGAGGTGAGGCGCATGCCTTTTCAGGCAGCGCACCGGACTGACCAAACGCCAAGCAGAAGAACCGTAGCCGCATACGCCACGCGCGGCTCAAAATGGACAGGAAGCACCAACCCCGAAATTCAGGCGTGAGGCCCCCGAAACGAATCACGCTGTAAATTCAGTGTATTGATGAAGAGTCGCGGCGCCACCCCCTTTTTGCGCGGGGCGCGAGACGGGTGTGGATAGAAGATGAATCAGGCTGCGCGGCAACCGCTCTAAGCGATTCAGCGGAAAGCGCTTTTCAGCGCTCCGGAAAGAGCGAAAACGGCCGAATTTATTTTTTCAGATGCGGGGATTCAGGCGGTTTCCTGGCCGACTTTGTCGCCTTCTCGGCTTCCAATATCGCTAGCCTGGCCTCTAGTGCATCGAGGCGTTCGGCCAGCGTGGCGTTCTCGGCACGCGCCTTCGCGGCCATGTCGCGCATGGCTTCGAATTCTTCCCGTTGGACGATGTCCATCGAATTGAGCAGACGCTCGGCCTGTGCGCGGAATGCGGTCTCGACTTCCCGCCTCATCCCCTGGGCGGCGCCGGCGGCGTCGGTCATCAGGCGGGCGAATTCGTCGAGGATGCGGTTCGGTCCGTCGCTCATGCTGGCCTCCCTTCGGATTGGAAAGCAGTTAGGGGCACGGAAAGGCGAATGCAAGGTCGCGCCCGCGCCGGCTCGCCCGTGGACCAGCCAAAAAGGGTTGCCCCGGAAGCCTGCCTTGACCTCGCCATGCGGCTCGCGCATGGTCCGCGCGATTCAGGGCCATCGCTCCTGACACCGTCGGAACGCCGCGATTTGATCCACCTCATGATGCTTCCCGCGCTGCTGCCGTTCCCCGATATCGATCCGGTGGTCGTCCGCATCGGCCCGCTCGCCATCCATTGGTACGGCGTCGGCTATGTCGTCGGAATATTGTTCGCATGGTGGTACTCGCGCCGGCTCGTCTCCACCCCGCGTCTGTGGGCGCACGACCGTTCGCCGATGAAGCCCGACGATCTCGACGATTTCCTCGTCTGGGCCGCCGTCGGCGTGGTGCTCGGCGGGCGCATCGGCTACATTCTCTTCTACGATCTCGACCGCTATCTTCAGCACCCGGCGGACATGATCGCGCTGTGGCAGGGCGGCATGTCGTTCCATGGCGGCATGCTCGGCACCATTCTCGCCATGGTTCTCTTCGCACTCAGAAGGCGCATCAATCCCTGGTCGCTGATCGACACCATCGCCGCCACCGCGCCCTTCGGCCTCGGCATCGTCCGTCTCTGCAACTTCATCAATTCCGAGCTCTGGGGGCGCCCGACCGACCTCCCGTGGGCCATGGTCTTCCCGACCGGCGGGCCGGAACCGCGCCATCCGAGCCAGCTCTACGAAGCGGCGCTGGAAGGGGTGTTGCTGTTCATCGTGCTGAGGCTCCTGACCCACCGCTTCCTGAAGCTGAAGGCGCCCGGCTTTGTCGGCGGCGCCTTCATCTGCGGCTATGGCCTGGCGCGCATCTTCGTCGAGTTCTTCCGAGAGCCGGACCCGCAGCTCGGCTATCTCTTCGGTGGCTGGCTGACCATGGGGATGATCCTGTCCGCCCCCATGGTGCTGGCCGGTCTGTGGGCGATGCTGACCGCACGGGAACCCGCCGCGGTCGACACGGCGCAAAGCATCCCCGGTGACGCCGCTCGCTGAACGCATCGCCGGCCTGATCGAGGCGTCGGGACCGATCGGCGTCGCCGAATATATGGCTCTGTGCCTCTTCGACCCGGCCTACGGCTATTACACCACGCGCGAGCCTTTCGGCGTCGGCGGCGATTTCACCACGGCGCCCGAGATCAGCCAGATGTTCGGGGAGCTCGTCGCCATATGGGCCTACGAGGCCTGGCAGGCAGCGGCGGCGCCCTCTCCGGTCACGATAGCGGAAATCGGCCCGGGACGCGGCACGCTGATGAAGGACATGCTGCGCACTTTACGACGCCTTGATCCGGCACTGGTTCGCGACGCCGATTTCGCGCTTGTCGAAACCAGCCCGCGCCTGGCGGAAATCCAGAAGCGGACGCTTGATGGCATGGGTGCGCGGATCGCCTGGCCCTCCGACGTCGAAGCGCTTCCCTCCTGCCCCCTGATCCTCGTCGGCAACGAGCTCTTCGACGCGTTGCCTGTCCGTCAATACGTCAAGACGCCGTCCGGCTGGCGCGAACGTGTCGTCGGCCTGGACGGAGGCGGAAGGCTTGCCTTCATGGCCGGACCAGGCGCGCCGGACGAAAGCTGGCTGCCCCCCGGCGCGGCCGATGCGCTTGAAGGCTCGGTCGTCGAGCTTGCGCCGGCGCGGACGGCGCTCATGGAGAGGATCGCGCGCAGGATCTCCGGCGATGGCGGCGCCGCGCTCTTCATCGACTATGGCTATCTGGAGCCGGGCATCGGCGATACGCTTCAGGCCGTGCGTCGGCACGAATATGACGACGTGCTGGCGCATCCGGGCCAAGCCGACCTCACCGCCCATGTCGATTTCGCCGCGCTGGCGTCGGTCGCCCGTTCGTGCGGCCTGAAGGCGGACCTGACGACACAGGGCGACTTCCTGCTCCGAAGGGGCCTTCTCGAAAGGGCCGGCGCGCTCGGTGCGAACGACGACGAAGCACTCCGCGAGCGGCTGAGAGGCGAGGTCGAGCGCCTCGCCGGGCCGGACGGCATGGGCGATCTGTTCAAGGTGCTCGAAATCCCGGCGCTCAGGCCCAGGATCAAGCGTTGACGAGCTTCTTCTCCGTGGCGAACGGACTGAGGCCGAGCCATTGCTGGATAGCGCGCTTCAGGCCGTCGTTCCCGGTGAGATGCATGCGACCGGCATCGATCTCGCTCCTGACCGAGGTCAGCCCCATCCAGATCGCGGTCATGGTCCTCAGATCGGTCGATATGTAGAGGTCCACCTCGAAGCCAGGATCGACCTTGCAGAGGTCCGTCTCTCCGTTTTCGATCACCAGCCACCAGCTTCGCGCGCCCTGCTTCAGCTCTGGATACACAATCTGTATCACCGAGCGTGGCTGCGGCATCGGCCTCGGATCGAGATTGCGGCGCATGTCCCACATGAGCAGCGACGGATCGAGGTTCTTCAGCGAACTCTGCGCCTCGATCCAGCGCTGGCCCCAGAAGCCGAGGCCGAACACCACGGATTTGAGGTCCGCGCCGGCCGGAGTGAGGCGATATTCCGGCGCCTCGTCGGCCGACTTCACGCGCTCGACGACGCCGGCTTCCTCCAGTTGTTTCAAGCGCTTGGAGAGAAGCGTTGGAGAGATGCGCGGTACCCCGCGCCTGAGATCGTTGAACCTGGTGCTGCCCGCCGCCAGCTCGCGCAGGATAAGCGGCGTCCAGCGCGTGCAGAATATCTCGGCAGCCATCGCGACCGGGCAGAACTGCCCGTAGCTCTCGGCCATGTTCATGGCAAATCCTCCCTCGCGATTCGATACGCCCAGCTCGGCGCATGCCGGCCGGTACAGATCATGCAGTTGTCCGATGCTGCCCGACTGCGTTTTGATGCGGCGGAAGGTGAATGCCGCGCAACGTTCCTATCGACGGGCAGCGCCGCGGCGACTTTAGCAGATGCGGGGAAGAAGGAGGAACTATGGCAAACGTGGCAGAAAACATTCGTTCGAATCCGCGCCCGATTCCGATGGACCAGCTTAAGGCACTGCAGTCGAAAATGCCGGGTCGGGTCTGCCTCCGGGGAGAGCCGGGCTACGACGAGGGGCGCACGATCTGGAACGCCATGATCGACCGGTCGCCGGGCGTCGTCATACGCTGCGCCGATGCTTCCGATGTCGTCGGCGCCGTGCGCTTCGCCAATGCGCACGACCTCGATATCGCCGTGCGCGGCGGCGGCCACAATATCGCCGGCAACGCCGTCTGCGACGGCGGGCTGCTGGTCGATCTGTCGCCGATGAGATCGGTGCATGTCGATCCGAAGGCCATGCGCGCCAGAGTCGAACCCGGCTGTACGCTGGGCGACGTCGATCGTGAGACCCAGATCTTCGGCCTTGTCGTGCCGACCGGCATCAATTCCACGACCGGCATTGCCGGGCTTACCTTGGGTGGCGGTTTCGGCTGGTTGACCAGGCCATTCGGCATGACCGTTGACAATCTCGTGGGCGCTGAAATCGTCACCGCCAAAGGCGAGATCGTCCATGCCAGCGAGAAGGAGAATCCCGACCTGTTCTGGGGTCTTCGCGGGGGCGGCGGCAATTTCGGCATCGTTACCTCCTTCGAATTCAAGCTGCACAAGCTTGGCCCCGAAGTCTTCTCCGGACTGGTCATACATCCCTTCGGCGAAGCGAAAACGCTACTGCAGCAATATCGAGCGATCGCCGCGTCGGCCCCGGACGAACTGACGGTATGGACGGTGATGCGCAAGGCCCCGCCCCTTCCCTTCATCCCGGAGGAATGGCATGGGCGCGAAGTGCTGATCTTCGCCGCGTGCTATGCAGGCTCCAATGCCGACGGCGAGAAGGCGACGAAGGCGCTGCGCGGCCTCGGCAAGCCGATAGCCGACGTGATGGGGCCGCATTCCTATGTCGGCTGGCAGGCCGCGTTCGACCCGCTGCTGACGCCGGGCGCCCGAAACTACTGGAAGACGCACGATTTCGCCACGCTTTCCGACGGAGCGATCGATGTGATCGTCCGCGCGGTGTCGAACCTACCGGGGCCGGAATGCGAGGTTTTCATCGCCCAGGTTGGCGGCGCGATGGCGCGCGTGGCGAAGGACAAGACCGCCTATCCCTATCGCGACGCGCATTTCATCATGAACGTGCATACACGCTGGCGCGACCCGGCGGAGGATCGGAAATTTCTCGCCTGGGCGCGTGAACTCTACAAGGCGGCCGAACCCTTCGCCACGGGCAGCGCCTATGTGAACTTCATGCCGGCAGACGATGCCGGACGGATCGGCGAAGTCTATGGCGACAACTACAAGCGGCTGGTCGAGGTGAAGCGACGGTGGGACCCGCAAAACCGCTTCCGCATGAATCACAATATCAGCCCCGCCCGCTAAAGGGTTGGATTGGTTCCCACTATCGCGGGAGGGCATCGCGCCCTCCCGGTCTGTGCCGGGTCGAGCACATGCAAGCGGCCGGACTGAACATTGACTTCCCCTCCCCGCTTCGCCCATCATCCGCGCCCGACGCGCATCCGGCGAAGTTTGAGGACATAACCACGAATGCTTGATCATCCCGGGCCGGAGCCGCTGCGCTCGGCGAGGTTGGACGCCGCGCGGCGATCCGGCATTCGCCACGGCTTCTTCACGCGCAAGGGCGGCGTTTCCGCTGGCCTCTATGCCGGCCTGAATGTCGGCATGGGCTCCGGCGACGACCGCGCTTCGGTGAGCGAGAACCGCGCCCGCGTCGCCCGCTGGATGGGCGTGCCGACCGATTTCCTGGTTTCGCTGCACCAGATCCATTCGCCGGACGTGATCGTCGTCACCGGCCCGTGGGACGCGGAACGGCCGAAGGCCGACGCCATGGTCACGACGACCCCCGGCATTGCGATCGGGGTGCTGGCGGCCGATTGCGGCCCCGTCCTCTTCGCCGACCCGGAGGCGCGCGTCATAGGAGCCGCGCATGCCGGATGGAAAGGCGCGCTCACCGGCGTACTGGAATCGACCATAGACGCGATGGAGCGGCTTGGGGCGAAGCGCGACGACATCGTGGCCGAACTGGGCCCCTCGATCAGCGCCCGCAATTACGAGGTCGGCCCCGAATTCATTGCCCGCTTCATCGAGGCGGCGCAGCGCAATGACCGTTATTTCCGGCCTTCTCCGACAGTCGACCACGCATGGTTCGACCTTAACCGCTACACGGTGGACCGACTGAACGCGGCCGGAGTAAGGGGAAGCTTCCTCGACCGCTGCACGTACGCGGAAGAGGAAAGCTTTTATTCCTATCGGCGCGCCACCCATCGCGGCGAGCCGGACTACGGCAGGCAGATATCGGCGATCGTCCTGGAGGACAAATAATGGCACTTCATTTCGACCGTGCGGAGTTCGATGCAAGGCGCGATCGCCTGATGATCGAGATGGCGGAGAAGAAGCTCGACGCCATGCTGCTCTTCGCGCAGGAGAGCATGTACTGGCTTACCGGTTACGACACGTTCGGCTTCTGCTTCTTCCAGTGCCTGATCGTCCAGGCAGACGGCTCGATGACGCTTCTGACACGCTCGGCCGATATGCGGCAGGCGCGGCGCACTTCAACCATCGAGAACATCGTCGTATGGACCGACCGCGCCGACGCGAATCCCGCCGTCGAACTGCGCAATCTGCTGAACGACCTCGACCTGCTAGGCGGTCGTATCGGCGTCGAATACGACACGCACGGCCTGACAGCCTACAACGGGCGGCGCGTGGACGAGCAACTCCAGACCTTCGGACAGATCGTCGATGCTTCCGGCATTGTCGGCCATCTGAGGCTTTTCAAGAGCCCCGCCGAGATCGCCAAGACCGAGAAGGCCGCGGCGCTGGCCGATGACGCGCTCGACGCCGCCTTGCCGCTGATCAAGCAGGGCGGTGACGAAGCGGCGATCCTCGCGGCAATGCAGGGCACCATCTTCGCCGGCGGCGGCGATTACCCGGCCAACGAGTTCATCATCGGCTCCGGGCCGGATGCGCTTCTGTGCCGCTACAAGGCCGGCCGCCGCAAGCTGAACAAGAACGACCAGCTCACGCTGGAATGGGCGGGGGTCTTTCACCACTATCACGCCGCGATGATGCGCACGGTCCTGCTCGGCAAGGTCTCCAAACGCCACCAAGAGCTTTTCGAAGCTGCGCGGGAGAGCCTGCTCGCGGTGGAAAAATCCATGACGACCGGCAACAGTTTCGGCGATGTTTTCGACGCCCATGCGCGCGTCATGGAGGCGCACGGTCTTACCAAGCACCGGCTGAACGCGTGTGGCTATTCGCTCGGCGCCCGCTTCACCCCTTCCTGGATGGACATGCCGATGTTCTATTCCGGCAACCCCGAGCCGATCGCGCCGGACATGACGCTCTTCGCGCACATGATCATCATGGATTCGGACACCGAGACGGCGATGACGCTGGGGCGCACCTACCTGACCACCGAGGGCGCGCCGAAGCCGCTGTCGCGTCACGGCCTGGATCTGATCGTGCGTTGAACAAGGGCCCCCAAGCGGGTTATCAGACGGGGGAACCGGTGCGGAGGGTAAGGAACCAGTGAGACGCTCGTTGCCTGCGGTCGCGGCACTGGTCGCCGTACTTGCGCTTGCGGGTTGCAACACCGAAACGGCCTTGAATTCGGCAGGCCCGCAGCCCTCCGCGACGCCGCCGCCATCCGCTGGTGCCAATCCCACAGCCGAGAGTAGCGGCGGCCGTACGGACACGAAGGCGGCGCTGCCCGCCGTCGACCTTTCCGCCGAGCGCCTGCAGTTCGCGCCGATCGTCGGAGCAACGGTCGAATCGGTCGCTCCACTGGCGAAGGAATTGTCGGCGCGCGCCGGGCAGCGGGGCCTCAAGCTCGTCCCGGCCAACGATCCTTCGACGACCCTCTTGTTGAAGGGTTATTTCTCGGCGCTTTCCGACAACGACAAGACGACGGTGATCTATGTCTGGGACGTTCTCGATCCGGCCGGCAACCGGCTGCATCGCATAGAGGGGCAGGAAAAAGCGCCCGCCGGCAAGGGCCACGGCTTCGCCGCCGTTACCGACGATACCATGAGGGCAATTGCCGACCAGACGATCGACCAGCTCATCAGCTGGCTCGCTGCACGGAAGGCGTAGCCGGTCTGATGTCCGGGGAAAAAACCGAACGCGCTTGCAATACCGGAACGGGGCGCTAAAAGCCCTCTATCCGCTCTCCCCCAGGGACAATCCATGAAGCTTTTCGCGGGAAACTCCAATCGGGTTTTGGCCGAAGCCGTCGCCCGCTATCTCAACATATCCCTGGGTAAGGCAAGCGTCAGGCGGTTCGCGGACCAGGAGATATTCGTCGAAATCCAGGAGAATGTGCGCGGCGAAGACGTGTTCGTCCTGCAGTCCACCTCCTATCCCGCCAACGACCATCTGATGGAAATGCTCATCATGATGGACGCCTTCCGGCGTTCCTCTGCGCGGCGCATCACCGCGGTGATCCCCTATTTCGGCTATGCCAGGCAGGACCGCCGCGCCTCCGGCCGCACGCCGATCTCGGCGAAGCTCGTGGCCAATCTCATCACCCGGGCCGGCGCCGACCGCGTCCTCACCCTCGATCTCCACGCCGGCCAGATCCAGGGCTTCTTCGACATACCCACCGACAATCTCTTCGCCGCACCTGTGATGGCCCGCGACATCAAGGCGAAATACAAGCTGCCCAATGTCATGGTGGTGTCGCCGGATGTCGGCGGCGTCGTGCGCGCCCGCGCCGTCGCGAAGCGCATCGATGCCCAGCTCGCCATCGTCGACAAGAGGCGCGAGCGGCCGGGCGAATCCGAGGTGATGAACATCATCGGCGACGTGCGCGGCAAGGACTGCCTGCTGATCGACGACATCGTCGATTCAGGCGGCACGCTCTGCAACGCCGCCGACGCGCTGCTTGCGAACGGCGCCACCAGCGTGACCGCCTACATTACCCATGGGGTGCTCTCAGGCGGAGCGGTCGCGCGCATCACCGGTTCCAAGCTCAACGAGTTGGTCATCACCGACTCCATCCAGCCGAGTTCGTCGGTCGAGGCGGCGCACAATATCCGAATTCTGCCGATCGCCGACTTGATCGGCGAGGCCATCTCGCGCACAGCCACGGAAGAGTCGGTCTCAAGCCTTTTTGACTGACCGGGCTTTCGGCGCGGGCTTTCGACGCCGTTTGCGCCGCGCGGGCTCGTTCAGGACGACGCGGGCCGTCTCGTCTATCTCTTTTGCGACGGCCTCCACCGCATGCCTCTGGCTCTCCAGCTTCAGACCGCCCTTCGCCAGTTCGAGCGCGCGCTGCGAATGGACATGCGCGGCTCGGAGGAACGTCTCGTCACCGATCCGGGAAAGGGAGCGCAGGGCCTTCTGCAGCCTGATCTGGACTTCGAACAGGGATGCGCCGTCGCGCCCGATCGGGTCGAACAGATCGTCGAACAGGTCGGCCAGAAGGACTGGCGGGACATACACCTTCGGAAAGAGGATTTCCCGGCTCTCCTCCGGCGCGTCGTCCGGATTCCAGAGCGCCAGGAGCCGCACCCCGCGCCCAAGAACATCGATGGCCGTGCCGGGATCGTTGACGGCTGGCGAAAGCGCTCGGGATGCGATCTCGGCGAGAACGGCCAGGCCAAAGCGAGGATCCTGGTCGAAGGAACGTTCATCGCCAATCGTGAATGCCCCGAGGATAGCGTCGCGCCGCTGCTCGAGATCGACGTCCTGCGCGTAGGCGAGCGGCCGGGCCGGATCGATGAAGGCACCCGGAAGCGCGGCAACATATAGCGTCCCGTCCTCGCCCGCGACATCCGACAACGCCCCCATGTCGACGTGCTGCACGTAGCCGATCGTATTGGTGAAGATTGCGGCCGCCGATGTCGGGACCTTGACTTCACCCGCGAAAGGTTGGCCGCCGAGATAGGGCCGCTTCATGCGGTCGCCGAGAGCGGACGCGGCGACGTCCTCGACCCGGTCCGTCGTCTCGTTCACACGGCCGAGCCGGGAAAGATGGTCGATCCAACGAAGCAGTGTGACGACGATCAGCACGATGACGGCGATGGTGACGATGAAGATGACCACGCGGCCCTGGTCGCCATAAAGGCCCGTGCTGAGGATGATGATGCCGACGAGGCTGAAGAGGAAAGAGCCGATGAAAGTCGCGAGGACGTTGTGCGTCGTCCGGTCCTCGATCAGCAGTCGCGACGCGCGCGGCGTGACGTTGCTCGTTGCCGCGCTGTAGGCCGCAACCATCGTCGATAGGGAGAAGGTGGTCACCGTGAGCATGCTGGAGGCGATGATGGTGAGAATGTTGTCGGTGGCGTCAGCGCCGATGAACGCCGGAACACTTTCGGGAATGTACGGCTTCACGGCTATCGCAACGAGCGCCGTGGCGATCGCGAGGATCGAAAACAGCGCGGCGCGGAACCATACACGCCGCGTTAGCTGAACGAGATACCACCGTGTGCTGGAATACATTTGCTCCGTCCGGCCGATCGAGATCACCTTAATTGGCCAATTAGGGCGGCCTCGGCAAGCGATTGCCGCTCGAGGCGACCTGCCCCGACGCCCGGAACCGCGACGGTACCCGATCGACGTCTAGTCTATACGGGGCCCGCAATCATGGCTGGGTCCCCAGTCGATCCATAAGAGGCGGAACCTTGATCGTGGCGCGATCGGCGGCCGGCGCACGGGCAACACTCTCGGCCAACGAGTTCTGGATCAGTTCCTGGAGCGCCGAAGTCTTTTGCCTGACATCCGCCATTGCCGCGTCGAGCGCCTGCCTGTCTATGGGATCGGTTCGCATCGTCTCGATCATGTGCTGGCGGGCGTCGCGAACGGCGCGGATGGAGGAGCGCAGATCCTGCCGGTCCACGATAAGCCGATGCAGGAAGTCGCGGCGGATCGAGGCCGGGTATGTCTTCAACAGGGAACCTACCGACGCCGTGATGCGATGATCGAGCCAGCGGCCGGCCAGCCACGCGCCGCCGGCAAAGAAGTTGAGGCAGAGGGAGGCAACCAGGCAGACCGAAAGAACGATGATCGTCGGTCGCTGCGAACGCGTTGTCACATCAGACCTCCAATACTCCCCTGACCGGCGGCGATCCCCAGGATAGGAAGAAGGACGTCAAGGCCTGCCGTTGACGGAAACAGCAAGAGAACCGCAGCCGCGCCGGAGGAAAAGGCTGCCGCGGATGCCGCCGCGCTTCCGATCCAAAACCATCGGCCCGGCCGCCAATCCTCCCCTTCCGCATCGAGCGCGGCAAGGACATGCCCTACTTCTGGCGCCCCGAACGGCGGCGGAACCAGCGCTTCCGCGAGTTCGGATTCCGTTGCCACGAAATCTGAGAGAAACCGCGCGGCTGCCGCATCGCGTTCAACCAGTATCCGGGCGGCGCGCGCATGCTCGAGGGGCCAGCGACTGACGTCCCCTCCCCAGCGAAACAGGCCGTTTTCCAGTTCTTCGCGGGTCATTCGACCGCCTCCTGTTTGCTGATCGAAGTGTGCAGCGAGCGTCGTGCGCGTACAAGAAGCTGCTCGGCGGCGCCTTCCGACGTTCCGAGTATATCGGCGATCTCGGCATTGCTGCGATCCCCCTGGATCGAGAGAAGGAGGGCCAGCCGCTGGCGATCGGGAAGCGCGCGTATCATTTTGCGGACCGATGCGAGCTTGCTCTTCGACGCGACAACGCCGAATGCATCGGGCTTCTCGTCGCGGGGATCGATTGCTCCACCCAGGGGAAGCCACTGGCGGATGCGTTGCCGGCGAGCCAGGTCGAGGCAGCGATTGGCGACCACCCTGTAGAGCCAGGTCGAAAACGCCGCCTTTCCCGATTGCCACGCGTTGGGTCGGCGCCAAAGCGTGAGAAACACCTCCTGCACGATGTCGTCAGCGTCAGCTGCACGACCGCAAAAGCCGAGCGCCACGCCCCGCACGCGCTGGCCGTGACGCTGCATGAGGATGGTGAAGGCATGTCGATCCTCGCCCGCAATGCGGCCGAGAAGCTCCTGGTCAGTAAGAGCTTGTTCATCCGACCTCTCCACCATCCGGTCGTCCTGCGAGTGTCCGAAGGCCGACGCCCACCGTCACCGGCGCCAGCGGTGAATACCGACATACGTATTCCCGGCCGGCCCCGTCACCCGGCGATAGGCGTAGCCACGGAATGGTCCACGCGCCACGCCTGCGGAATGCGACCAGCTTTTGCCGCCTGGCCCCGTCGCGGTGACTGTATGGCTGCAGCCGTGGTAGCCGCAATGGCCGACCTTCGTTCGCGTTCCACCGTTCGGTCCCGCGGATTGAACCGTGCGGTCGCAATGACCACCGCCGCAGCTGCCTGTGACGGTGCGGCTGCCGCCGTGCGGGCCTTCATGGGTACGCGTCCAGCTGTCGGCGTTCGCGGCGGTCGCCGTCAGTAGAAGGGCAGCGGCGCCGGACAGGGCGAGAATCCAGTTCGACATGGTATTTCCTCTTATTTCTAGGCTTGGATATTT
>JBQCFA010000434.1:0-5098 GCA_051959695.1 Rhizobiaceae bacterium | reverse complement strand
CGATCCGATGGCTTCCCACAATCCGGAGTGACAGATGAATATCCAGGCGAGCGAGGCCAGGCTGCAATCGTCGGCCGAGCCCATGCGCACGTGCCGGCTTTGCGGCACGCTGCTCAAGCACGATTTCGTAGATCTCGGCATGTCGCCGCCATGCGAGAGCTTTCTCAGGGCCGACCAGGTAGACGGCGCAGAAACTTACTATCCCCTGCGCGTGATGGTCTGCGAATCCTGCTTCCTCGTGCAATTGCCCGAATATGTCAGCGCCCAGGCGATCTTCACCGACTACGCCTACTTCTCCTCCTACTCGACCAGCTGGATCGAGCACGCCCGGCGCTATTGCGTGGCGATGAAGGAGCGGTTCGGACTGGGACCGGACAGCCTGGCGGTGGAGCTGGCGAGCAATGACGGCTATCTGCTCCAACACTTCCTGCCTCTCGGAGTGCCCGTCCTGGGCATCGAGCCGGCGGCCAACGTGGCGCGAGCGGCGGTGGCGAAGGGCGTACCGACGCTGGTCGAATTCTTCGGCGTGAAACTGGCGAAGCGGCTGGTGGACGGGGGGAGCCGGGCGGACCTTATCACCGGCAACAACGTGCTGGCACAGGTTCCGGACCTCAACGATTTCGTTGCCGGGATCACGCTGCTCCTCAAGCCCGAGGGCGTGGCGACGCTGGAATTTCCGCATATCGAGCGGCTCATCAACGAGAACCAGTTCGACACGATCTATCACGAGCACTTCTCCTACTTCTCGCTCACGACCATCGACATCATGGCCCGCCGCCACGGCCTCAAGCTCATCGATGTCGAGGAATTGCCGACGCATGGGGGCTCGCTGAGGGTCTATCTCGCGCACAAGAGGAGCCGGCGCCGGCCCTCGCCCGCCGTGGCGCGGCTGCTCGACCGCGAGGAGCGGCACGGCTTCAAGGACATGACCATCTACAGCTCGTTCGGCGAAAGGGCGCGGCGGGCCAAGCGGGACCTCCTGTCGTTCCTCATCGCCGCGAAAGCCGAGCACAAGACGATCTGCGGCTACGGCGCGCCCGGCAAGGGCAACACGCTCCTCAACTACTGCGCCATCGGCACCGACTTCCTCGACTTCACGGTCGATCGCAACCCGCACAAGCATGGCTGCTTCACGCCGGGCATGCACATCCCAATCCGCAGCGTCGAGGCCATCGACGAGGCCAAGCCTCACTACATCCTCATCCTGCCGTGGAACCTGAAGGACGAGATCATCGCGCAGATGCGGCACGTCGCGGCCTGGGGCGCGAAATTCGTGGTGCCGATCCCGTTCGTCGCCGTCGTCGATCCCGAGGAGTATCCGTCATGAAGGTCGTCCTGTTCTGCGGTGGGCTTGGCACGCGCATCCGCGACTATTCCGACAGCATCCCCAAGCCGATGATTCCGCTCGGCCACCAGCCGATCCTCAGGCACGTCATGCAGTACTACAGCGACTACGGGCATGACGAGTTCATCCTCTGCCTCGGCTACAAGGCGAACGTCATCAAGGATTTCTTCCTGAACTCGCGTCCGCAGAGCTTCGCCGATTGCGTCATCTCGCAAGGCGGCCGCGACGTGCAGATCCTGAATGAAAGCCCGAAGGACTGGCGCGTCACCCTCATCGACACCGGCATCTGGCGCAACATTGGCGAGCGGCTGTGGGCGGTCAGGAATTTCGTCAAGGACGAGGAGATGTTCCTCGCCAACTATAGCGACGGGCTGACCGACGTCGATCTCGACGACATGCAGGCGCGGTTCCGGGCCAGCGGCAAGCTCGCCTGCTTCCTGGCCGTGCGGCCACCGCTCACCTATCACCTCGCCGATATCGCCGATGACGGCCGCGTCCGCGAATTCCGCACGTCAACGACGTCCGACATATGGATCAACGGCGGCTATTTCCTCTTCCGCCGCGAGATCTTCGACTACATGCGCGAAGGCGAGGAACTGGTTCTCGAACCCTTCGCCCGGCTCATCGCCGAGGACAGGCTGATGGCCTACAAGCATGAAGGCTTCTGGCGCTCCATGGACACGCTGCGTGACTGGCAATCGCTCGAGGATATGGTCGAAAAGGGCAACATGCCCTGGAACAGACAGATGCTCGCCACCGCGTCCGGCCCGACCGCGGTCCGCGTATGATTTCGCTTTCCGTCGGAAATGCCGGAAAGCGGTTGTCGGTGCTGTGCATCGGCGCGCATTCGGACGATATCGAAATCGGCGCCGGCGGAACGATCCTTTCCCTGATCGCGCGGGGTATCGGCCTCGAGGTGACCTGGTGCGTGCTGAGCGCCCGGGGAAAGCGGGAGGAAGAGGCCCTCGCCTCGGCGAATGAATTCCTCGCCGGCGCCGCGTCGACCTCGATCCATCTGGCCGGCTTCGACGACAGCTACTTTCCCACCCAGTTAAGGGAGATCAAGGAATGGCTGGCCGCCATACGCGGCCAATCGGCTCCCGACATCGTCTTCACGCACCGACGCGACGACGCGCACCAGGACCATCGAACGATCAACCAGATCACCTGGAACCTGTTCCGGGACCATCTGATCCTCGAATACGAGATCCCCAAATGGGACGGCGATTCAGGCCGGCCGAACACCTATGTGCCGCTTCCGCGCGACAGCCTGGACCGGAAGATCGATCTCCTGCTCCGCCATTTCGGCTCGCAACGCTCGAAGGACTGGTTCGACGCGGAGACGTTCAGGGGCCTCGCCCGGTTGCGCGGAATGGAATGCCGCGCGCCGGAGGGATTCGCGGAAGCCTTTACATCGCGAAAGGCAGCCTTGTCTTTCGGCTGACCTCACCCGCCAGCAACCCCGAGGCACTGGCCGGCTCAGCGGCATCCGACTGCCGGCTGCCTGCTTCCTCGGACGGGCTTTCTGTGCAGTCGAGATATCGCGTCAGCGCGAAAACGATATGATAGAAGATCGAGGCGGGCACCTCGGCGGCCATCGCCCTGCCCTTCTCGTCTATCCGGTCTATCCACATGCCCTTCGGCGCGGAATCGATATGCCAGCGGAAGAGCCGGGCGACGCGTGCCTCGATCTCGGGTTTCAGGTCGGGGCCGCCGGCTCCGTCGAGCGCGATCGCCGCCTTGATGGCCTCGGTCTGCGGCCAGCTCCGCGACATCCGGTCGAGCGGAAGGCCGTCCCGCGAGACGGCGCCGTAGGCGAGGCCGGTGGCGCGGTTGAGCCCGTTCGCAACAGCCGAGGCGTAAAGCTTTCGGGCGAAGGGAACAAGATCGCGCTGGCCGCTGCGGGTAGCGAAGTCGATCAGGAGCGAGGCCCATTCGAAATGGTGGCCGGGCTCCGTCCAATCGCCTTCCGTGCCCCTGGCGGGACGCCATTCGTCGTCGAAGAATTCGCCGAGCGTCCAGGTCCCCGCGTCGAAGAAATGGTTGCGGAACAGATCGACGATGCGTGCGGCGCGGCGCAAATAGTCCCGCTCTCCGGTCGCCTCGTGCCAGGCAAGGAAGGCTTCGAGCAGGTGCATATGCGGGTTGGAGCGGCGTAATCCACCGCCATCGCAGGTTTCGAGAAAGCCGGTGAGCCTGTCGTCTTCGAGATGCCGGTCGAGGAAGGCCATTGTCTCCTGACCAAGCTGCAGCGCACCGGCGTGCCCGGCCAGATGGGCGTGCGCCAGCGCGAGCAATATGCAGGCGTGATCGTACGCATCCTCGGCCGGGTCCGCGATCCCGCCTTCGGCGCCGAGCGCGCGAACGAATCCGCCGCGGCCGGTCCTGCCCTTTCCGGCCATGAAGCGGATGCCGTGGTCGATCAGGGCCTCGGCCGGGCCGTCCCAGCCGCGCTGCCCGGCGACGGCGAAGGCATAGATCTGCCGTGCCATGGTGCGCATGCGCTTAGGCTTCTGAAGCGGCGAGCCGTCGAAGGCGAGGGCCTCGAAGAAGCCGCCATGGCGCTCGTCCACGCCGGCGACGGACCAGAGCGGCAGCGCCTCGTCGAACAACCAGCCGGCGACGCGACGCCGCCAGGCGCCCGGCGGGACGACGGCGCCCTCGGCGGGCGTGCACCGGCCTTCCAGCCGCCCCTTCCTCTCGAGGTGCTCGACGATCGACTTGACCTGCTGGCTTCGGCCGACCGGAGCGACGAAGGTGGCGTCCGGCGTCGAGACGATGGTTACGTCCTTCATCCCGATGGCGGCAAGTAGATGCCCTGAACTTCTGAGGTAGGTGCGCTCGCAATCGATCGGCAGGACATCCCCCGCCACGACATTGCCTGCGCCGTCGGCGTTGCCGATTTCTAGCAGAGATTGCCATGAACCGAGGTCGTTCCAGCGAAAGGCGGCGGGCACCATGGCGATCGGGCCGGCCCGTTCCATGATGGCGTAGTCGATCGAAATCGAAGGCATCCTGGAATAGGCCTCGGCTGAGAGATGGATGCCGCCCATATCGGTCGTCGCCGAGCGCAGGGCCGCCTCGGCAGCGCGCCAAATCTCGGGCGCGAAGGCGAGGAAGGCAGCCCGCATCGCGCTGGCCCGGAAAAGGAAGATGCCGGTGTTCCAGAAGAAGTTGCCGGCGTCGACATAGCGCTGCGCCGTGGCCAGGTCCGGCTTCTCGACGAAGCGCCGCACGTCGCGGGTCGAGGACGCGACGATGGCCTCCCCGGCCTCGATGTAGCCATAGCCGGTCTCAGGCTTGTTCGGCCGGATGCCGAAAACGACGAGATGGCCCGCTTCGGCCGCGGCCGTTCCCGCCTCGATCGTCTGCCAGAACTGGCTGTCGGTGGAAATCTCGTGGTCGGACGGCACGACAAGGACCAGATCGTCGCCAAAGCCGGCCAGCGCATGGAGCGTCGCCACGGCCACGGCGGCCGCGGTGTTCTTTCCCGCTGGCTCGAAGATGGCGTTGCCGCCGCAAAGATCGGGCTCTGCCAGCACGCGCTCGGCATGGCGCTCGGCGGCGATGAGGAAGACGGGGGTCTCGCCGGCGGATCGTGCCCGCAACCGGCGAAGGGTGCGCGCCAGCATCGACCCACCCCCCGCCAGATCGTGGAACTGCTTGGGGTTGTCCTCGCGAGACAATGGCCAGAGACGGGAGCCGACGCCCCCGCTCAGAACAAAACCTAGGATCTTTCTTTGCATGTCCGAA
>JBQCFA010000433.1:0-5476 GCA_051959695.1 Rhizobiaceae bacterium | reverse complement strand
GGCGAGCGCGATCTCGACCTCCGAACCCGATGCGAAGATGCTGATCTCCGCCTCGCCGCTCGCGGCCGCGAGTTCATAGGCGCCCCTGGCGCAGAGATTGTCGTCGGTGTGATCGACCCTCAGCGTCGGCAGGTTCTGGCGGGTAAGCGCCAGCGTGGAGGAGTTCTTCCCCGATTCCAGGGCCAGTTGCCAGCATTCCGCGCATTCCACCGCGTCCGCCGGCCGGTAGACCACGTGGTTGGGGATGGCGCGCAGCGCCGCAAGCTGTTCCACCGGCTGGTGCGTCGGGCCGTCTTCGCCCAGCCCAATGGAATCATGCGTCATCACGAAAATAGACCGGATGCCCATCAGCGCCGAGAGGCGGATCGAAGGCCGACAATAGTCGGAGAAGCACAGGAAGGTACCGCCATAGGGGATGACGCCGCCGTGCAGCGCCAGGCCGTTCATGGCCGCCGCCATGCCGTGCTCGCGGATGCCGTAATGGACATAGCGCTGGCCGTAGTCGTCCGGCGTGATGTTCTTGGTCTGGCTGGTCTTGGTATTGTTCGAGCCGGTGAGGTCGGCCGATCCGCCGATCGTCTCCGGCAGCACGCCGTTGATCACTTCCAGCGCCATCTCGGAGGATTTGCGCGTCGCCACCTTCGGCTTGTCGGCGGAAAGCTTCTTCTTGTAGTCGACGATCGCCTTGTCGAAGCCGTTGACCAGCTTGCCGCTCATGCGACGATCGAACTCGGTCTTCTTGCCGCTGTCGGAGAGGCGCTTTTCCCACGCCTTGCGCTCGTCGACCGAGCGCTTGCCGACCTCGCGCCATGCATTGAGGATGTCGGCGGGGATCTTGAAGGGCGGAGAATCCCAGCCGAAGAATTTGCGCGCCCCGGCGATCTCCTCCGCGCCGAGCGGCGAACCGTGCGCCTTGGCGGTGCCGGCCTTCGTCGGCGCGCCGAAGCCGATGGTCGTCTTGCAGGCGATCATCGTCGGCTTTTGCGAATGGTGCGCCGCCTCGATGGCGTAGGCGATCGCCTCCGGGTCGAGGCCGTCGACATGGCTGGCGTTCCAGCCCGAGGCCTGGAAGCGGGCGACCTGGTCGGTATTGTCGGCAAGCGAGACCGGGCCGTCGATGGAGATGTTGTTGTTGTCCCAGAACAGGATCAGCTTGTTGAGCCGCAGGTGTCCGGCAAGCGCGATCGCCTCCTGGCTGATGCCTTCCATCAGACAGCCGTCGCCGGCCAGCACATAGGTGTAGTGGTTGACGAGATCGTCGCCGAAGGCGGCGTTCATGATGCGCTCGGCGAGCGCGAAGCCGACGGAATTGCCCACCCCCTGGCCGAGCGGACCGGTCGTGGTCTCGATGCCGGCGGCATGGCCGTATTCCGGATGCCCGGCGGTGCGCGAGCCCAGCTGGCGGAATTTCTCGATCTCGCCGATCGTCATGTCCTCGTAGCCGGTCAGGTAGAGCAGCGAATAAAGCAGCATCGAGCCGTGGCCGGCCGACAGGATGAAGCGGTCGCGGTCGGCCCAACGCGGGTTCTTGGGATCGAATTTGAGGAAGCGCGTGAACAGCACCGTCGCCAGGTCGGCGCAGCCCATCGGCAGGCCGGGGTGACCCGAATTGGCCTTCTCCACGGCGTCCATGGAAAGGAAACGGATCGCGTTGGCCATCCGGTCGTGTTGTTCGCGTGAGATCATGGGATTGCCCGCTGGTTGGAGATGCGGCGAGATGCGCTGCCAAGGCCAAAATCCGGCCCTAGAAATGGGTCGGGGCGACACATAGCAGGTGGCTTGGCCAAGTCAATAAAATGGGGCTTTTCGGCGCTTCGGCAACCCGCCATCGGGTCGCGGCGGCAGAAGTCCCGTGAAATCCGGGGGATAGGTTTTCGGCTTCATTGACGCACCATTCATCCGCCGCCTAATCTTTCCGCCATAACGTGTTCGCAACACGTACGATTCGCTGCCGGGCGGGGCTTGGGACGAAACGATGACAGGGGAAACGACGCTCAGGGAGGCGATCGGGCGGCTGGGCAAGGCGATCGAAACGCTGGAAGCGGCCGTCGCCGCGCGGATGGACGATCAGGTGGACTCGACCGAAGTCGAGGCCGAGGTCCAGAGGATGAACGCCGATCGCGCCAAGCTGGCGCAGGAACTCGACAATTCGGAAGCGCGCGCCGAGCGGTTGGAAAACGCCAATCGCGAAGTCTCGCGCAGGCTGGTCACGGCGATGGAGACGATCCGCGCCGTCCTCGACAGATAGGATTCCTGCTGTGGCCCAGGTTACGGTGACGATCGATGGCAAGACATACCGCATGGCCTGCGACGAAGGCCAGGAAGAGCATCTGATCGACCTCGCCGAGCGCTTCGATCGCTATGTCGCGCACCTGAAGGACTCCTTCGGCGAGATCGGCGACCAGCGCTTGACCGTCATGGCCGGCATCATGGTCATGGACGAGTTCGTGGAGTTGCAGAAGCGCGTAAAGGGCATGGAGGCCGAGATCGGCACGCTCAGGAAGACGCGCGACGACGCGCTGACCAAGGCCGACAAGAACGATGCGGCCTTGACCGGCGCGCTGACCGGGCTGGCCGAGCGCATGGAGAGCCTCGCCGGGCGACTGGGCGGGCAGGCCGCGTAGCCGTCTGGCGATCGTCGGCACCCGGAACGGGGTCGATGTCGAAATCGCCCCTTGGAATCTCCCTGTCTTTCACGGGAAGAAGGTGCCGGAAGGCGGATGAGGGGCCTCGGATCCGTCCGCCCGGATTTGCGCTACGCCCGATGGTAGGGATGGCCTGAAAGAATGGTCGCGGCGCGGTAGAGCTGCTCGGCCAGCATGACGCGCACCAATTGGTGCGGCCAGGTGAGCTTGCCGAAGGATAGGACGAGGTCGGCGTTATCGCGCAGGGCGGCGTCGTGGCCGTCCGGACCGCCGATGGCTATGGTCAGGCTCTTGCGGCCGATTGCGGCGTAGCCGGCGAGCGCGCGCGCAAACTCCTCCGAGCCGAGATTCCTGCCCCGCTCGTCGAGCAGGATGATGGCGCCGGTTCCATCCTTTCGCGCCAGAAGCTTCTGGCCCTCCTCGCGACGGCGCTCATCGGCCGAAGAGGCTCGGCTTTCGGGAATTTCGGTGAGGCCGGCGAAATCCAGCCCGACCGAGGGGCCGGCCTTGGCGAAACGATCGAGGAAACGAGAGGCCAGTTCTCTCTCCGGGCCGGCCTTCATTCGGCCGACCGCGTAAACGGACACATGCATCGCCCCGACCTTTCAGATCAGGTCAGTGGACCGTCTCGTCCTCGAGATCCGGCGCCTGCCACATCTTCTCGATGCCGTAGAACTCGCGGACTTCCGGCCGGAAGACGTGGACGATGATATCGCCGGCGTCGATCAGCACCCAGTCGGCGCTGCTCAGCCCTTCGACGCGCGCGCGCGTCCCGGCTTCCTTCAGCGCTTTCAGGAGGTTGTCGGCTACCGCCGCGACATGGCGGTGCGACCGGCCCGACGCGACGACCATGTAATCGCCGAGGCTCGATTTTCCCTGGATGTCGATGGAGACGATGTTTTCGGCCTTGGAGTCGTCCAGACTGGCAAGGACTGTCTTGAGGGCCATGGAAGGATCGTCATATTCGACCATTCCGGCCGGCGAAGGCACGATGTCGGCCTTCTTCGATAATGCTGTTCTCAGCGTCTTTCCTTTCGAACAAGAACAACGGGCGTCCCCGATTCACCCGGGAACACACTAAAGATAGGCAGAGTTCCTTAACACTTTCAAGACGCAGCCGCGGCGTCGTCGATACAGGCTCCGCAGGCCGGCCCTACCAGCCCGAAGTGGCCTGATAGGGAATGGTCGCGCGGCGGACGAGGGCGACGATCTGGCTGAGCACCAGCCCGACGGCGCCGATGACCACCATTCCGGCGATCACCTTGTCCGTCTCCAGCCCGGTCTGCGCGTTGGTGATCATGTAGCCGAGGCCGGACTGGGCGCCGATATACTCGGCCGCGATTACCGAGACCCACGCATAGGCGAGCGCCACCTGGAGCCCTGTCAGGATGCGCGGAAGGGCGGCCGGCAGGATGACCCGCAGCATCAGTCCCGGTCCGGAACAGCCGATCATCCGCGCCGCCTTGAGCAGCAGCGGGTCGACCCCCTGGACGGCGGCCGCCGTGTTGATGGCGACCACGAAATAGCAGGCATAGGCGACGACGAAGATCTTGCCGGCAATCGAGACGCCGAACCAGACGACCAGCAGGGGCACCATCGAGAAGGGGAGGATGAAGCGGAAGCCCTCGACGATCGGCTCCAGGAACGCGGCGAGCGCCGCCGAACGGGCAAGCGCGAAGCCCGTGACGAGCCCGAGCGCGGTGCCGATCAGGAAGCCCCATGCCAGTTCCACGAGGCTCGTCGTGACATCGGTGCCGAGCGATCCGGAAGAAACCATCTCGGCCAGCGAATGCCAGACCGCCGGCGGAGACGGCAGGATGACCGGCCGTGTCTGGAATATGGCCGTCGTCCCCCACCATACGGCAAGCAGGATGACGAAGCCGAGCAGCGCGCTTGCCGCGCCGCCGGGCGAGGGAAGATATCGCGCGCTTCGGTTCATGACGGTTCCCGGTTGGCCACAATCCACGGGAAGAGAACCCGCTGTCCCCTGACGAAACACCAGTTGGCGGCATAGCCGAGCGCGGCCAGCACCAGCATGCCGACCATGATCTGGGCCACGTCGAAAGCCTGCCCGCCATAGCTCTCCAGCGCCCCGATGCCGACGTCGCCGGCAACCAGTTCGGCGATGACGACGCCGCCCCACGCCGCGCCGAGCGCGTAGCGCAGGCCGACGAGGATATCGGGCATCGCCGACATGACCGCCACTTCCAGCCGCTGGCGGAAGGTCAGGCGAAGCGATTTTCCCGCCTTGACGAGTTCCGCGTCGGTCGAGGAGACTCCCTGCGCCGTGTTCACCACGACGGTGAACAGGCTGATCAGCACGATGATGCTCGCCTTGCTCCAGTAGCCGATGCCGAACCAGAGGATCGCCAGCGGCACCCAGGCGAGCGGCGAGATGAAGCGCAGGAAGTCGAGGACGGGCCTGAGCAGGAGACGGACAGGCTCGACCCGGCCGATGAGGACGCCGATGGCGATGCCGAGCGCCGACCCGATCACCCATCCGCCCAGCGCTTCCTTCAGGCTCGCCAGCGTGTCGGCAAGCAGTTCCGTCCGCGCCAGTTCCACCAACCGAACCGCCACCCGCCACGGCGTCGGCATCAGTTCCAGCCGCGGCGAGTAGAATATCCAGGAAAGCAACACCCAGCCGCCGAGGATGAAGACCACGGCGGCCAGGCGGTAGCCGACGAGACTGCCGGCCGTTTCCGTGCGTGTGCTCACTTGCCTTCCAGCTTCGCGGCGAACTCGGGATGGACGAGTTCGTCGATAAAGGCCGATACGTCCGGCACCTTGATGGCGCCATACTGTTTGAGCACCCCGGCCTGCTCTTTCAG
>JBQCFA010000432.1:0-2547 GCA_051959695.1 Rhizobiaceae bacterium | reverse complement strand
CGAGCCCTGCTGCATTGGCGGCGAAGCTCCTGACGCGCACCTCACCCCTGATGCCGTGCGCGGCGCCGATCACTGCCATCTGGACGGGGTTCTTGAGCTTCGCCACGGTCCCTGCACCGATATTCACCCGCCGCTAACCGGCCGGGAGCATTGTCCTGCGATCCAGAAAAGGATTGCCAATCTTAGAAAAGGAATATTTGGCGGAATGCAAGAATTCCTGATTGCCGCGCGACCTGACCTACAGGCGGCGCGAGAGGTATGGCTGAGGTCGCTTGCCCGCGAGCGTCGCCTCTCCTCACTGACCGTCGAGGCTTACGAGCGCGACACGCGCCAGTTTCTGCATTTCCTGACCGGCCATCTCGGCGGCGCGCCAGGCCTTGGCGAGGTAAAGGCACTTAGGCCGGCGGATCTGCGCGCCTTCCTCGCCTATCGCCGCACCGGCGGCGCCGGTGCCCGAACATTGGGGCGCGGCTTGGCCGGCATACGCTCCTTCCTGCGCCACCTGGAGAAGAACGGCTTGGCCAGCGCCGCGGGTGCGACCGCGCTGCGCGCGCCCAAGCAGCCGAAATCGCTACCGAAGCCGTTGACCGCGGCCGATGCGAGACGCGTGGTCGATGCCGAAGAGAAGTTCGCCGAGGAACCCTGGATCGCCGCGCGCGATGACGCCGTCCTGACCCTCCTCTACGGATGCGGCCTGCTCATCTCCGAGGCGCTTGGCCTGACCGGCTCCGATCTCGCGGATGCTGCCGGCTCGACGCTGCGGATCACCGGCAAGGGCGGCAAGACGAGGCTCGTGCCGGTATTGCCGCAGGTCCTCCAATCGATCGCCGAATACAGGCGGCTCTGTCCCTATCATCTCGATGCGGATGCGCCGCTCTTCCGCGGCGCCAGGGGCGGCCCGCTCAATCCCGCGATCGTCCAGCGCGGCATGCGGAAATTGCGCTCTGCGCTGAACCTGCCGGACACGGCGACGCCGCATGCACTGCGCCACTCCTTCGCCACGCATCTTCTCGGGCGCGGCGGGGACCTCAGGACCATCCAGGAACTGCTCGGCCATGCCAGCCTGTCGACAACGCAGATCTACACCGGCGTCGACACCACGCGGCTGCTCGAAGTCTATGAGGCCGCGCATCCCCGCGCCTGAAATCGCGGCGCGGCAAATCAAATCCTCGCCGCCGCGTTAACGGTTTCGCTGGCTTTTGCACCTAGCCTCGGTGGTATGGAAAAAGCCCTCGCTATCGCCGACCGGTCAAGCGATATCGCCATCAAGGCGATGCTCGCCGCCAACGCGCTGTTCCTGCTGTCGTTTCTCGCTCTCGCCTTCTACGGCTCGCTGTAAAGACGCATCGCGGAAGCTGTTCACGGGCCTTGGGCGCGACGGGCCCCTTTGGGCGCGCGACGCCTCCTGCGGTCACAAAAAGCGTGATTTGGCCGCATCTGTGGCCTCTGCTATCCTTCGGTATCCACATGAACGAAGGACAAAGCGCATGAGAACGGTTCTTATCGTCGCCGCAAGCCTTGGTTTCTTGGTTGCCGCGGCCAGCGCCTGTGATTTCCACAATATGTCGACCTCGGCCAGCGCCGATCAGCCCGATCCGATGACGGTCGCGAGCATCAACGCGACTGTGTCGAAGGCGACCGGTGAAGCGGCGAAGAAGCTTGCCGCGCCAGACACAAAGGCTCCGGCCACGAAATCCGGCGAAGCGACCGAGTAGAGCTTCGCCAGCTTCCATACGATAGGCTTGGCGGCTGCCGGGCCATCGGTTCGCCGCCCGAGCGCGACCGAAAAGTTCTTGTCGCCCACCCTTGTTCGTTAGGGGAGCACCTCTCTTACCGGAACATTTTCCAAGAACGCTGCGTTTTTGGACTGTTCCACAGGAGAGGGTTTCAACATGACCAATCAGGATCCCATTCAGAATCCACCGCCCGGACGCGAGCCGCCGGTGGAACGTACGACTGTCGTCACCACTGGTGGCGGAGGTGGCGGATGGGTGGTGGCCGTTATTATCGTGATCGTCTTGGCCGCCGGATACTTTTTCTACACGGGCGGCCACATCGGAGGCTCCGGGGCGAACGCTCCAAGCGCCACCACGTCGGCTCCGGCAAGCGGTAGCGGCACGGCAGCCCCCTCGGGGTCGTCCGGATCGACCTCGCAGCCGGCGGCCGGTGGCTCTTCCACCGGCAACGCTTCGGGCGCAGCCACGACCGGAGGATCGGCGGGCGGAACCTCCAAACCACAATAGCGTTTATGGGCTGAATATCTGATTTGTCGGACAAACGGGACCGGTTTTCGACCTCCAGTCGCCGGTCCCGTTTGATATACCTCAGAGATGGATCGGCTTGAAGAAGGTTGCCAGCGCTGCCTCCCTCACCGCCTCGGACATGGTCGGATGCGCGTGGCACGTACGCGCCAGATCCTCCGACGACCCGCCGAATTCCATCAATACCGCCGCCTCGTGGATCATCTCGCCGGCGCCGAAGCCGACGATGTGAACACCAAGCACCCGATCGGTCTTCTTGTCGGCGAGGATTTTCACGAAACCGTCC
>JBQCFA010000431.1:0-2478 GCA_051959695.1 Rhizobiaceae bacterium | reverse complement strand
CTGGGTAAGCGCGCGGGCGGAAGGCGCCAGGGACCGAAATGCGTCGCCATCATCGGTCCCTTCGCAAGCGGAAAAACGACACTGCTAGAGGCGATTCTCGTCCGCACCGGCGCCATTCCCAAGCAGCACACGGTCGGATCTGGAAACACGGTCGGTGACCATTCCGCCGAGGCGCGCGCCCATGCCATGAGCGTGGAAGCCAGCGTCGCCACGACGGAGTTCATGGGCGAGCAGATGACGTTCGTCGACTGCCCCGGCTCGATAGAATTCGCCTATGAGGCGGTACCTGTGCTTTCCGCCTGCGATGTCGCCGTCGTGGTGGCCGAAGCCGACGAGAAGAAGATCCCCGCCCTGCAGCTTATCCTCCGGCAGCTCGACGAGCTCGTCGTGCCGCGCATGCTCTTTCTCAACAAGGTCGACAAGACCGATGCCGGTGTGCGCGACACGCTGAAGATGCTTCAGCCTGCATCCAGCAGTCCTTTGCTCCTGCGGCAGATCCCGCTACGCAAGGATGGCATCGTCGTCGGCTCGATCGATCTGGCGCTGGAGCGCGCCTACATCTACCGCGAGCACGCCGAGAGCGAGATCGCCGCCATCCCCGATGACGACAAGGCGCGCGAGATCGAGGCGCGGTTCTCCATGCTGGAGACGCTGGCCGACCACGACGATCAACTCATGGAGCAATTGCTGGAGGAGATCGAACCGCCGCGCGATGCCGTCTTCGACGATCTTGCCGCCGATCTACGCGAGGGAGCGGTCACGCCGGTGCTGATCGGCTCGGCGGAGCATGGCAACGGCGTGCTCCGCCTCCTGAAGGCGATCCGCCACGACGCGCCCGACGTCGAGGCGACCCGCAAGCGCCTCGGCATGGGCGACGCGAAGAGCATCATCCGCGTCATCAAGACGATACACACCTCGCACGGCGGCAAGCTCTCGGTCGCGCGCCTGCTCGCGGGGCCGCTTTCCGACGGCGCCGAACTCTGGCTGTCGAATGGCAATTCGGCCAAGGTTTCAGGCCTCTACCACATGCGCGGCAAGGACCAGATCAAGATCGCCTCGGCCCAGGAAGGCGAGACCGTCGCGATCGGCAAGGTAGACGAGGCCAGGACCGGCGATACGCTGAGCACGACGAAAGGCGGCGTCACGATAAAGGTAGTCCCGGCGGCGCCGCCGCCCGTTTACGCGTTGGCGCTCAGGCCCCGGGAACGGAAGGACGAGGTCAAGATGTCGTCGGCGCTGCAGCGCATCGGCGAGGAGGACCCGTCGCTTTCGCTCGAGCATCACCAGGACACCGCCGAAACGGTTCTTTCCGGCCATGGCGAAATGCATCTGCGGGTCGCGATAGAGCGCCTGGAAGGGAAATACCAGATTCCGGTCGAGGCGCACGCCGCGCAGATTCCCTATCGCGAGACCATCCGCAAGCCGACGCAGCAGCGCGGCCGGCACAAGAAGCAGTCCGGGGGACACGGGCAGTTCGGCGACGTGGTGCTGGAGATAAAGCCGCTACCGCGCGAAACCGGCTTCCAGTTCACCGACACCATCACCGGCGGCGTCGTGCCCAAGCAGTATATCCCCTCCGTCGAGACGGGTGTGCGCGATTTCCTGAAATCGGGACCGCTCGGTTTCCCGGTGGTCGATATCGCCGTCAACCTCTCGGACGGTTCCTATCATTCGGTCGATTCCTCCGACATGGCTTTCCAGATGGCGGCGAAGCTCGCCATGAAGGACGGCATGGCAGCCTGCTCGCCGGTCCTGCTGGAGCCGGTCATGAAGGTCGAGATCGCCACGCCGTCGGATGCGACCGCCAAGATCACGGCGCTGATCCCGCAGCGCCGCGGCCAGATCCTCGGCTACGACGCCCGGCCCGGCTGGCCCGGCTGGGACGTGGTTGAGGCGATGATGCCCGAAGCCGAGATCGGCGATCTCATCATCGAGCTTCGTTCGGCCACCGCCGGCGTGGCGAGCTTTGCGAAGAAGTTCGACCATATGGCTGAACTCACCGGCCGGCTCGCGGACGATGTCCTGAACAAGGCGGCGACCGGAAAGGCAGCGTAGAGGCGGCGCCGAACTGGTCCAAATTTCTGGAGGACTGTGGCATAAAGCCGTCCCCGGCCAAAGCTCTTCCAACGCCGCATTTCGTATCCGATTTCGGCCTGCACGGGTCCCGACTCTGCCCGTGCGCTATCTTTGCCGCCGTACCGATGGCCCGCTGAAAGGCCCCGGTTTTGTACGCATGGACCTGCCGACAGGGGCGGCATTCTGCGCCGCCGCAAGACCCCGCAAGACACCCGACATCAAGATAGGGCCAGAAAAGAAAAAGAATATCCGGGGTTTAGGCAACAAAAAAGCCGGATCGCGAAGACCCGGCTAAGTTGAATTGGAAGCGCTGTTTCCAGCTAAACCTCCAGAGGGGAACACTCGACGGACGCTAATGGGAGGAGGAACGCGTCCGTGAGATGATTACGATATGGGCCTGCT
>JBQCFA010000430.1:0-5147 GCA_051959695.1 Rhizobiaceae bacterium | reverse complement strand
CCGCTTTTCCTTGAAGGCGAGGCGGGCGTCGGCAAGACGGAGATCGCCAAGGTGCTCGCTTCGGCGCTCGGAAGGCGCCTTATCCGTCTGCAATGCTATGAAGGGCTGGACGTCTCCTCGGCGGTCTACGAATGGAACTACGCCGCGCAGATGATCGAGATCCGGATGGAGGAGGCCGAGGGCAAGGTCGACCGCTCCGCGCTGGAGAAGAACGTCTTTTCCGAACGTTATCTCATCCGCCGTCCCGTCCTCGACGCCCTGACCGGGGAACAGGGCGCCGCGCCCGTCTTCCTGATCGACGAGCTCGACCGCACGGACGAGGCCTTCGAGGCCTTCCTCCTGGAAATCCTGTCGGACTACCAGGTCACGGTGCCGGAACTCGGCACGATCAAGTCCGAGGAGCCTCCGATCGTCATTATCACCACCAACCGTACCCGCGAAATCCACGACGCCCTGAAGCGGCGCTGCCTCTATCACTGGCTCGATTATCCCAACGCGGAACGCGAACTGGAAATCGTGCGCCGCAAGGTGCCGAACGCCAACCGCCGCCTTTCGGCCGAACTGGTGCGGTTCATCCAGAAGCTGCGCGAAGTCGAGCTTTTCAAGGTACCGGGCGTGGCCGAAACGATCGACTGGGCAAGCGCGCTCACCGAACTCGACAAGGTGGCGCTCGATCCGGAGACGGTTTCCGATACGATCGGCGTGCTGCTCAAGTACCAGGATGACATCGCCAAAATCGAGGAAGGCGAGGGCCGCCGCATCCTGAAGGAAGTGAAGGCGGAACTCTCTACGGCGGCGGAGTAGGTGAAATGCCGTCCTGATGCGAACCGCACATCACCCCTCATCCGACCTCGCTTCGCTCGGCCACCTTCTCCCACAAGGGGAGAAGGGGAGGAAATGCCTCGTCGGCTCTGACAACCGTCAGCATCGAAGGTTGGCGGGACGGATGCGCAGCGCTCCCCCTTCTCCCCTTGTGGGAGAAGGTGGCCCGAAGGGCCGGATGAGGGGTAAACTGCAACCGCGATCCAAATGAAAGGCGCTCATCCCGACGGCAGGCTCGCCGATAACATCGTGTATTTCGCCCGCGCGCTGAGGAAAGCCGGCATGCGGGTGGGCCCAGCGGCGGTGGTCGACGCCATCGACGCGGTATTGGCTGCGGGCGTCGGCAATCGGGACGATTTCTACTGGACGCTGCACTCCGTCCTCGTGACACGCCGTGAAGACCATGCCGTGTTCGACGAGGCTTTTCGCCTGTTCTGGAAATCGCGCGAACTGATCGAGAAGATGCTCGCCATGTTCTCCCCCGTGGCGCCCGACCGGCGCGAACGCGAAAAGCCGCGTGCCGCCGAACAGCGCGTCGCACAGGCCATGTTCGAAGGTCACCACGGCAAGGGCCGCGAGGAGATGCCGGAAATCGAGATCGACGCCCGCTTCACCTTCTCCGGCAACGAAGTGCTGCGCGGCAAGGATTTTGCCCAGATGACGGCGAGTGAACTTGCCGAAGCCAGGCGGGCGATCGCGAAACTGAGCCTGCCGCACGATTTTGTGCTGACACGCCGCTTCAAGTCCGACCCGCGCGGACGCCGCGTCGACCAGCGCGCCATGATGCGCGCGGCTTTGCGGACCGGCGGCGATCTCATCCTTCCCAGATTCCGCTCGCCGCGCGAAATCCACCCGCCGCTGGTCGTGCTCGCCGATATCTCCGGATCGATGAGCCAGTACACACGCATCTTCCTGCATTTCCTGCATGCACTGACGGAAAAGCGCCGCCGGGTTCATACCTTCGTCTTCGGCACGCGACTGACCAACATCACCCGACAGATGCGGCACCGCGATCCCGACGAGGCGCTCGCCGATTGCTCGAAGGCGGTGAAGGACTGGTCGGGCGGCACCCGCATCGGCGACGCGCTCGCCGAGTTCAATCGGCTCTGGTCGCGGCGCGTGCTCGGGCAGGGCGCCACGGTCCTGCTCATTACCGATGGGCTGGAACGCGACGATGTCGCCGGTCTCGCCGTGGAGATGGAACGCCTTCACAAATCCTGCCGGCGCCTCGTCTGGCTCAATCCGTTGCTGCGCTTCGACGGCTTCGAGGCCAAGGCACGCGGCGTGCGCGCCATGCTGCCGCATGTTGACGAATTCCGCGCCGTGCATACGTTGAACGCGCTATCTGACCTTTGTGCCTCGCTTTCGGACGACGACCGGCGCGCCGCCGATCCAAGGGAATGGCTGGCAAAGGCCGCCTGAAGCGGCTCCGCCGCTCCGCATACGGAGAATTGTCATGGAAAACGCGACGGTAGCGGAAGACATCCGGGACCCGCTCTTGATCGCCGAGACGTGGATGCAGGAAGGACGTGACGTGGCGATCGCGACCGTCGTGGAAACCTGGGGTTCCGCGCCGCGGCCGACCGGCAGCCACCTCGTCATCGACAGGGACGGCAATTTCCAGGGCTCGGTGTCCGGCGGCTGCGTCGAAGGAGCGGTGGTGACGGAAGCGCTCGACGTATTGGAGAGCGGAAAGCCGCGCATGCTCGAATTCGGTGTTGCCGACGAGACGGCCTGGCGGGTAGGGCTCTCCTGCGGCGGCCGCATCAAGGTCTATGTCGAGCGCCTGGGCTGAACGCGGATGGACCCGAATCTTCTCAAGAAACTGAACGCGGAGCGAGCCGCGCGACGAGCCGCGGTCCTCGTCACGGATCTGGGCGACGGTCGCGACAGGCTGGTGCGCGAAGGGGATGCCGTGTCGGGCGAATTGGGCGCCGCGCTCGAAAAGGCCTTCCGCTCCGGCAAGTCGGGAACGGTTGAAGCGGAGGGCCGCTCCTTCTTCCTCAACGCCCATCTGCCACCGCCGAGGCTGGTGGCGATCGGCGCCGTTCATATCAGCCAGGCACTGGCGCCGATGGCCAGGATCGCTGGATTCGACATGGAGATCATCGACCCGCGCACCGCCTTTGCGACGGAAGCACGCTTTCCGGGCGTGCCGCTCTTCGCCGAATGGCCGGAGGAGGTGCTGAAGAAGCGTCCCTTCGATCCGTATACCGGCGTTGCAGCGCTGACGCATGACCCGAAGATAGACGATCTGGCGCTGAAATCGGCGCTCGGCGCCGGCTGCTTCTATGTCGGCGCGTTGGGCAGCCGGAAGACGCATGCCAAGAGGGTCGATCGACTGCTCGGGATGGGCGTCTCAGAGGGCGAGCTTGCGCGTATCCATTCGCCGATCGGGATGGATATCGGCGCGGCGACCCCGGCCGAGATCGCCGTCGCGGTGCTTGCCGAGATCATCTCGGCCTTCCGTTCGCGGGGCATCGCCGCGGAGAAGACGGAGAAGGCCGCGTGAGATTCGGGCCGATAGCGGTCGCCGATGCGGAAGGTGCGATCCTCGCCCACGCGACCGTGGTGGGTAACCGGAGATTGCGCAAGGCGCACCGGTTGACGGCGGAGGATATCGGCGACCTGACGGCGGCCGGCGTGCGCGAGGTGATTGCCGCCTCGCTTTCCTCGGACGACGTGGACGAGAACGAGGCCGCTAGCCGCCTAGCCGCCGCGCTCAAGCATTCCGGCATAGAGGTGAAGCCGGCATCGACGGGGCGCGTCAACCTGCATGCTGTGAGTGCAGGCGTGTTCACGGTCGACAAGGAGCTGGTCGATTCCATCAACCATGTCGACCCGGCCGTCACCATCGCCACGGTCGCGGCGTTCGCATCGGTCGCGGCGGGCCAGATGGTGGCGACGGTCAAGATCATCCCCTATGCGGTGCCCGAGGCGGTGGTGGACTGGATCGCGTCTCTTGCCGGCGGGCATGAGATCTTCGCCGTTCACCCCTACCGGCCCTGGTCGGTCGGCGTCATCCAGACGGTGCTGCCGAGCATCAAGCCGAGCGTGCTCGACAAGACGCTGCGCGTGACGGAGGCGCGGCTGGCGCGTTCCGGCAGCCATGTGTCGGAGGAGCGGCGCACCCCGCATGAAACCGGCCCCGTCGCCCGGGCCATCGCCGATCTGGCGCGCGACAACGACATGGTGCTGGTGTTCGGGGCCTCGGCTATATGCGATTCCGAAGACGTCATCCCCGCCGCGATCCGCGAATCAGGCGGGAAAGTGCACCGCACCGGCATGCCGGTGGACCCGGGCAATCTCTTCGTGCTCGGCGAACGCGGCGGCCGGCCGGTACTGGGCGCCCCGGGTTGCGCGCGCAGCCCGAAGGAGAACGGGTTCGACTGGGTACTGGACCGGCTGATGGCCGGCGTTCCCGTCGACGCGGATGATATCGCCGGCATGGGCGTCGGCGGCCTGTTGATGGAAATCCCGACGCGGCCGCAGCCACGCGAGCTGGCGGCGCCCGCGAGGCGGACGAAGGTTCACGCGGTACTGCTCGCCGCCGGTCGCTCCAGCCGCATGGGCGGACCCAACAAGCTGCTCGCCGGCTTCGGAGGCAAGCCTCTGGTCCGTCTGGTGACGGAGCGTCTCCTGGCGAGCCGCGCCGACGGGTTGGTCGTGGTGACCGGGCATCAGGCGGATCGGGTGCGGGAAGCGCTGAAGGGACAGAACGCCCGCTTCGCCGACAATCCCGACTTCGCCTCGGGCCTTGCCGGATCGCTGAAGACGGGCATCAGGGCGCTGCCTGCCGAGGCGGAAGCCGCCATGGTGGTGCTGGGCGACATGCCAGGCCTGACCAGCGCGGATTTCGACGCGCTGATCACTGCTTTCGCGCGTTCGTCCGGCCGCGCGATCGTGCGCGCCACCCACGCTGGCAAGCGCGGCAACCCGGTTGTCCTGCCGCGTTCCGTCTTCCCGGCGATCGCGGCGCTCGAAGGCGATGTCGGCGCGCGCCACCTGGTCGAGACCAGCGGAATGCAAGTTATCGACGTCGAGTTGGGCGAGGGCGCCAGCATCGACGTCGACACGCCAGACGCCCTGGCGCTGGCAGGCGGGGTGGCGGCCGGGTGATGAAGGGCCTAAGCAGCGGCAGGCTCGTGGCCTTTGGCGAATTGCCCCTCTCCGCCTCGCTTCGCTCGGCGCCTCTCCCCATAGGGGCGAGGAAAAGCCAGGCGCGCGCTTGGCGTCCTTCCTCCCCCGTCCTGGGGGAGGTGGTTCGCGCAGCGAACCGGAGAGGGATTGCGGGAGGTTTCGTAGCACTGACTGTCGTGCTTTTT
>JBQCFA010000429.1:0-4949 GCA_051959695.1 Rhizobiaceae bacterium | reverse complement strand
GACCATGAGAAAGCCGGGGAAATCGAATTTCCGTACCTGCTCCTCGCGGATGTCCTCGACATATCTGAGGGCAGCCAGGATGCCGACCACCCCGAAGGGGAGGTTGACGTAGAATATCCAGCGCCACGAGACATAGGTGGTCAGCAAGCCGCCGACGAGCGGTCCGATCACCGGACCCATGATCGCCGGGAGAGTCATATACATCATGGCCTTGACGAGCTGGCCACGCGGGAAACTGCGCAGGAGAATAAGCCGGCCTACAGGGGTCATCATGGCGCCTCCGAGGCCTTGCAGCGCCCGTGTCGCCAGAAGCGTGGCAAAATTGTCCGCCAGGCCGCAAAGGCCCGAGCCCAGCGTGAAGATGAAAAGCGCCAGCACGAATATGCGCCGCGAACCATAACGGTCGGCAAACCAGCCGCTCACCGGGATGAATACGGCAAGCGTCAGCACGTAGGTCGTGATCGCCAGGTTGAGGCGCAGCGGCGTCGTGTCGAGGCTGCGCGCCATGGCGGGGATGGCGGTGGCGATGATCGTGGAATCGAGCTGTTCCATCAGGAACGCAACGGCGACGATCATCGGTATGATGATCCTGAGGCGCGGATCGCGATCGACGGCAAAGGTGGCCTGCGGGGGAGGTGCGTCCGATGCGCTCATGGCAGCGGTTTATCCGCCCAACGGTTCAAGGACAATTGTCGGCGACGCGGGAGCGACAGGCCGCATGGCAGGCATGCGCCCGGATCATCGCTGTCGATCGCCTCCCGCCGCGAATGGGTGGGAAACGGCCGGTTAAGAATTTCACATCAAAAGGGAAATCAGCGACCAAACGTACGCCGGCAAGGTGAGAGGACGCGAAGTGGCGAACGGCATTCTGCTCCTCCTTGAAGCGTTGTTGTACTTCGGCGCGATGACGACGATTTTCCGTCTGCGCCGGCAGATCGGCATCGGCGTCTTCATGTGCGCTCTCGGCGTGATGCATTTCCTCGAGACCTATCTCGCCAGCGTCTTCTATGTCACCGTCCCGATCGGCCTGTTGTCACCCGGATCGACGGTGCTCTTTTCAGGCAAGCTGGTGATGCTCCTCCTTCTCTACATCAAGGAGGACGCGGCCACTGTGCGCCAGCCGATCTACGGCCTTCTCCTAGGCAACGCCCTTACGGTCGGTCTCGTCCTGCTGTTGCGCATTCATCCCATATCACCGCTGCCCTACGGAAACGTGCCGGACATCGCATTCATCGACCAGATCGGGTGGCTGATGGTTTGGGGGACGACGTTGCTGTTCTTCGATGCCATCCTCATCATCCTGCTCTACGAAAAGCTGGGAAAGTCGATCGGGCGCCCGCTCCTGCCACGCGTGCTGATTTCCGTGGGCTGCGTGCTGACCTTCGACCAGGTCGGCTTCTTCACGGCGCTTCACTTCTACGCCGGCGCACCGATGGCGATCTTTTTCGGCGGCTGGGCGGCGAAGATGTGCGCGGCCTTGTTCTACAGCGTGCTGATGGTCGGCTATCTTCACTGGTTCGAGACCAAGCCGCTGGCCTCGTTCCGCGGCCTGACCGATATTTTCGATACCCTTACCTATCGCGAGAAATACGAGGCCCTGGTGGAGCATGCCGGGCGCGACAGCCTGACGGGGCTCCTGCATCGCGGCCGCTTCGAAGCGCTTGGAGAGCAGGCGGTCGCCGCGCACAAGCGCAGCGGCAAAGCTCTTTCGCTGCTGGTCATCGATGTCGACCATTTCAAGTCGATCAACGACAAGCTTGGCCATTCCGAGGGCGACCGCGTCCTGAAATCCATCGCCTCCCTGGTCGCTCAGGCCATCGGCCCGGACGATCACGCGTTCCGCATCGGTGGAGAGGAATTCGCCGTGCTTTGTTCCCTGCCGCACCCGGTCGCCCGTCTCCTCGGCGAAAACATCCGTCAGGGGATCAGCGCTTCGGATGCCGGAAACGGCACCCCGCTCACCGTCAGTGTCGGGATAGCCAGCCTGGATGGCGGCATCTTCACCCTGGCGCAGTTTTTCGATATCGCCGATCGCAGGCTCTATGCCGCCAAGTCGAGCGGACGTGACCGCGTCGTGGGCGATGGCGGCCAGACGCCGCAGGACGGCCCGCTCGCCAACGTCGACAGGCGGCCGGCCTGACCAGGCTTCGCCAGGTTCGGCTTGCGCCGCTTGCGCGATGCCCGCTACCATCCGCGCCGAACGCATCGGCTGATGCAGCAGGCAGGAGGATTTCATGAACCCGTCAGGTCAGGTTGCGATCGTTACCGGCGGCGGATCCGGTTTGGGCGAGGCGACCGCGCGGGCTCTAGCCTCCAAGGGCGCCAGGGTCGCCATCTTCGACCTGCAGATGGAAAAGGCCGAGGAGGTCGCGGCCGGGATCGGCGGCGCTGCCTTCGAATGCAATGTATCGAGCGCCGAAGGCGGCGAGAAGGCGTTCGAGGCGGCGGCGGAAAAGCTCGGTCCGGCGCGCATCCTGGTCAATTGCGCCGGCATCGCCATCGCCATGAAGACGGTCGGAAAGGACGGGCCGCATCCGCTTGATCTCTACCGCAAGGTCCTGGAAGTGAATCTCGTCGGGTCCTTCAACATGATCCGCCTTTTCGCCTCGCGGGCGCAGGAGGTAGAACCGCTTCAAGGCGGCGAGCGCGGCGTCATCATCAATACCGCTTCCGTCGCCGCCTTCGACGGGCAGGTCGGCCAGGTCGCCTATTCCTCCTCGAAAGGCGGCATCGTCGGCCTGACGCTGCCGGTGGCGCGTGATCTCGCCCGCGCCGGCATCCGCGTCTGCACCATCGCGCCGGGCATCTTTCGTACGCCCATGATGGCGGGGCTTCCCGAAGAAGCGCAGCAGTCGCTCGGCCAGCAGGTGCCGTTCCCGCCGCGGCTCGGCGAGCCGGCCGAGTATGCGGCGCTCGCCTGCCATATCGTCGAAAACCAGATGCTGAACGGCGAGACGATCCGCCTGGACGGCGCAATCCGCATGGCACCGCGCTGAGCCGCCATGGCGGATGATTGCGGCCGGACGGAAAAGGCAGGGCCGCTCGCCGGCCTGACGGTTCTCGAAATGGCAGGCATCGGCCCGGTGCCGCTGGCCGGGCTGATCCTCTCGGAGATGGGCGCGCGCGTGGTCCGTATCGAGCGCCCCGGCAACCGGAACCTGATCCCGACGCCGGCCGAATTCGACCTCGACCTGCATGGCCGCGAGGTGCTCACGGTGGACATCAAGCTGCCGGAAGGGCGCGATCTTCTGATGCGTCTCATCCAGCGGTCCGACGTGCTTCTGGAAGGATACAGGCCGGGTGTCATGGAGCGTCTGGGGATCGGCCCGAAAGAAGCGCTCGACGCCAATCCGCGCCTGGTATACGGCCGCATGACCGGCTACGGGCAGGACGGCCCGCTCGCCGGGCAAGCGGGGCATGATCTCACCTATCTCGCGCATTCGGGCGTCCTCCATGCCATAGGGCCGAAGGACGGGAAGCCGGCGCTCCCGCTCAATCTCGTCGCCGATTATGGGGGCGGCAGCATGTTCCTCGTCGCCGGCGTGCTTGCGGCGCTCCTCGAACGCACGCGGTCCGGGACGGGGCAGGTGGTCGACGCGGCGATGGTCGATGGCGCCTCGATGCTCGCCTCGCGCTTCTTCGCCTCGCTTTCGGCGGGGCAATGGCTGGACGAGCGCGGGTCCAACCTGCTCGACGGCGGCGCTCCCTTCTACGACACCTACGAGACAGCGGAAGGCGGGCACATCGCGGTGGCGTGCCTGGAGCCGCAGTTCTTCGCCGAATTCGCGCGGCTTCTGCCGCTGGAGGCGCGCTTCGCAGCGGCGCAGCATGACCGCTCGGCATGGGAGGAAATGCGCGCGGCGATCGCGGCGCGGATGATGCAGAAGACGCGCGAGGAATGGACCGCCCTGTTCGAGGGCACGGATGCGTGTGTCGCGCCGGTCCTGTCGCTGGGCGAGGTGGCCGGGCATGCGCACGCGAGAGCACGGCACTCGCATGTCTCGATCGGCTCCCTTTCGCGTCCCGCCCCGGCGCCGCGGTTTTCGCGAACACCGATGCGCCTGTCGCAGCTCCCCGATCGAGCGGCGACACGGACGCTGCAAAGGTTCGGACTGGAGGAGGGCGATATCCGCTCCTTGATCGACAGGCGCGTGGTCGAATAGCCGGACAACGGTATTTTCAGCCGAGGATCGAATGGCCGAAGAAAAGAACGTCATCCGGGAAACCGACGCGGAGGGCATCCGGCTTGCGAGGACGCTGCTGAGGACGGCGCGCTACGGGGCGCTGGCCGCGCTCGAACCGGAAACCGGCGCTCCGCTTGCAAGCCGAGTCGCGGTGGCCACGGAGGTCGGCGGCGACCCGCTCATCCTCGTCTCGCAACTTTCGGACCACACCGGCGCCATCGTCGCCGATCCGCGTTGTTCGCTGCTGCTCGGCGAACCCGGTCCGGGCGATCCGCTCGCCCATCCGCGTATTTCGCTCGTGTGCCGGGCGCAAAAGCTGGAGCATGGCGCGCCCGCAAGCGAGGAGGCGAAGCGCCGTTATCTCAATCGCCATCCGAAGGCCAAGCTCTACGCGGACTTCAAGGATTTCTCCTTCTTCCGGCTCGAAATCGAGAAGGCAGGCCTGAACGGCGGCTTCGCCAGGGCCTATCGTCTCGACCGCGGCGACATCGTTCTCTCCGGGCCAGCCATAGGCACGATCGCGGCGGACGAGCAATCGGTGCTCACGCACATGAACGCCGACCATGCCGTCGCGCTCGATTTCTATGCACGGCATTTCGCCGGCGCGCGCGACAGCGGCTGGCGCGCGGCGGCGATCGATCCGGAAGGGATGGATTTGCGGCGCGGTGATGCGATCCGGCGCGTCTTCTTCCCGGCAGAGGTCATCGATCTCTCAGGACTGCGAAGGACGTTGGCGGACATGGCGGCGGACGAAACGGCACGCTA
>JBQCFA010000428.1:0-4216 GCA_051959695.1 Rhizobiaceae bacterium | reverse complement strand
TGCAGATGTCGCTCAACGTGCCCGCGATCCGGCTTCTCGACGCCGTTGGCCCGCTCAGGCTGATGGCGCGCTTCCGCCAGGCCGGGGTGAAAGCCGTCCTGCCGCGCGGCGAAGCACCGGGTCTTGCCATCGGCCTCGGCGGCCTTGGCATCACGCTCTCCGACCTCGTGCAACTCTACACCGCCTTCCCGAATGGCGGGCGGGCAACAGCGTTGCACGACCGTCCCGTGGAAAACCCGGCGATGGCAACGCTCCTCGAGCCGCAGGCCACGTGGCAGGTGGCAGACATATTGTCCGGCGTGAGGCCGCCTGAAGGTTCGCGCACGATCGGCATCGCCTACAAGACAGGCACGAGCTATGGCTATCGCGACGCCTGGTCGATCGGTTTCGACGGCCGCCATGTGCTCGGCGTCTGGGTCGGCCGTCCGGACGGCGGCCCCGTGCCTGGCCTCGCCGGCTACGTTTCGGCCGCGCCCATCCTGTTCGACGCCTTCGCTAGGTCGGGGCTTGCCATCGTCCCGCTGCCGCGGGCGCCGGCCGGCGCGCTGCGCCAGTCCCGCACCGACCTGCCGGTGACGTTGCGCGATTTCACGCCGCCGGGCGAGCTTCCGCCGGTGGAGGGGGTTCCCGAGCCACCGCCACGGATCGTTTTTCCTCCCGAAGGCGCACATGTGGAACTCGGGTCCACGGGCGGCTCCAGCGCCCCGCTGGTGTTGAAGCTGCAGGGCGGCCGGGCGCCGTTCCGCTGGCTCGCCAACGGCAAGCCCCTGCCCGAGCTCGCCCGGACGCGGACCAGAAGCTGGAAGCCGGACGGGGATGGATATTCGACTCTGACCGTGATCGATGCGGTCGGTCGCGCAACAAGCGTCTCGGTCTATGTGCAGTAGGTAGCGGCCGAGACAGCGCCTGCGGCAACGCGTGCCTCGAATGTCAAATCCCTGTCGATCTACCCGTGATAGGGTGACCCATGGCCAATGAACAAAGCCTCGATCCAACGTCGGCGCGCATACCCTTTGCCGCGCGTTTCGATTGTTCGCCCGGCGAACTCGTCGCCGACGGGATCGTACACGTCCTCGGCGTCGTGATGGCGATCTCGTCGGGGTCGGTGCTGCTGGCCCTGGCGGCCTTCCATGCCGGACGATGGGAATATGTCGGGGCGGTCCTCTATGTGGCGTCGCTCGTGACCGTCCTGTCGCTCTCCGCCGCCTACAATATGTGGCCGATCTCGCCGATCAAGCAGGCGCTCAGGCGTTTCGACCACGCCGCGATTTTTCTTCTCATAGCCGGTACTTACACTCCGTTCCTCGCCCAAATGGACGATGCGGGGACGGCGCGCATGATGCTCGGCCTAGTGTGGGGCGCCGCGGCGCTGGGCATCGCCATGAAGCTCTTCCTCCCGGGTCGCCTCGAGCGTGTCGCGGTCGCCTTCTACCTGGCCATGGGCTGGAGCGGCGCGATCGTATTCGACACGCTTTCCACGTCGCTGCCGCGCACCACCATCTGGCTGATCGCCGCCGGCGGCGTCGCCTACAGCATCGGCGTCGTCTTCCACATCTGGCAGCGGCTTCGCTACCAGACCGCGCTGTGGCACGGCTGCGTGCTTCTCGGCGCCGGATTGCATCTCGGCGCCGTCATGGACAGCCTCGTCATTTCCCGCTTCTGACGAAGCTCAGGCCGTCCTTACCCCGCGCAGCCGCTTTCCCTCGATATCCGGGAGGAAAACGGCCAATAACCCGATCGCCGGCAGCCAGGAGCAGACGTGATACACGAACTCGATGCCTTCCCAGTCGGCTAGCTTGCCGAGCGCGGCGGCGCCGATGCCTCCGATGCCGAAGGCGAGCCCGAAGAAGATGCCCGCCACCATGCCGACGCGACCCGGCATCAGTTCCTGTCCGTAGACCACGATGGCGGAGAAAGCGGAGGACAGGATAAGCCCGATCGCCACCGACAGGACGACGGTCCAGAAGAGATTGGCATAAGGCAGCGCGAGCGTGAACGGCAACACGCCGAGGATCGAGACCCAGATGACATATTTGCGGCCGATGCGGTCGCCGACCGGACCGCCGACAAGGGTGCCCACCGCCGCCGCCGCGAGGAAGACGAAGAGCAGGACTTCCGAGTTGCGCACCGATACCCCGAATTTGTGGATCAGGAAGAAGGTGTAGTAGCTGGATATGCTCGCCAGGTAGAAATGCTTGGAAAAGACCAGCACCGCCAGCAGGGCGAGCGTCAGCCGGACGCGCCCCCGTGGCAGGGAATGCCCCAAAGCAGCCGCCGGTTTCTTCCGCGCGGCCCGCTGCTGGTTGGCGTACCAGTTGCCGACCCGGAACAGGACGATCATGGCGATGAGCGCGGCGACAGAGAACCAGGAAATGCTCCCCTGGCCGCGCGGCACGATGATGAAGGCGGCGAGCAGCGGGCCGATCGCGGTGCCGACATAGCCGCCGACCTGGAAATAGGACTGTGCCAAACCATGGCGCCCCCCGGACGCCATGCGCGCGACGCGCGACGAATCCGGATGGAAGATCGACGACCCCATGCCGACCATGGCGGCGCCGAGGATGAGGATCGGATAGTGTGATGCATTGGCGAGCACGAAGAGCCCGACCAGCGTGAACCCCATTCCGACCGAAAGCGCATAGGGCCAGGACCGCTTGTCGGTGACCAGGCCGACGACGGGCTGCAATAGCGAGGCGGTGCCCTGGAAGGCGAGCGTGATCACGCCGATCTGCGTGAACGACAGCGCATAATTCTGCTTCAGCATCGGATAGATGGCCGGAAGCATCGACTGCATCATGTCGTTGAGGAAATGGCAGAACGCCAGCGCCGAAAGGATCATGAAAGCTGTCTGCTCGGCTCCCGGCCCGCTGTTGGCCGGCAGGCCCGGCGCCTTCGTCGGCTTGGCGTCCGTCGTCACATTCTGCAAAACGCTCATTCTCTTGATTCCACTTCCGCGAGCGAAGCCATATAGCGCCTTGCCGCCTGACCTGCTTTCGTGGTTAGATCAATTTCTTTCGCAAGTGGGTCAAAGCATTGACCGTCATCGACATCACCGATCTGGAGATGATCCCGCGGCCGGTGCTGGTCAGGCAGTCGAATTATGCGGGCGGTGACCGCATCCTGCCGCACAGCCATCGCCGCTCGCAGCTCCTGTGCGCGCTGGAAGGCGTGGCGATCGTCAGCGCCGAGCGCAACCAATGGCTCATCCTGCCCGATCATGCGCTGTGGATTCCCGCCGGCACCCGGCATTCGGTGGAGGTTATCGAGCCGCTCACCACAGGCTCGATCTATGTCGATCCGCAGGCACTGCCCGGCCAGCCGGCGCAAAGCCACGTTGTTCGCATGACCGACCTCATGAAGAGCCTTTTCCTGGAAGCGGTCAGACTGCCCCACGAATATGATCCGACGGGCCGCGCCGGCCTCATCATGGCACTGATCACCGAGGAAATCCCGCTGCTCAAACGCACGCCGCTATCGCTGCCGCTGCCGCGCGAAACGCGCCTGGCCGCGCTCTGCCGGCGATTCATCGCCTCGCCCACCGCGCACGGCACGATCGACCGGTGGGCGGCCGACATGGCGATGAGCCGATCGGCCTTCACACGCGCCTTCCGCCGCGAGACGGGGCTCGCCGTATCGGAATGGCGCCAGCGCGCCTGCATCCTGGCGGCGCTGCCGCGCCTGATGTCGGGTGAGCGCATCGCCGCGATCGCCTTCGACCTCGGCTATGAGAGCGCGGCGGCCTTCACCACCATGTTCAAGCGCGTGCTCGGCGAGCCGCCGCGGCGCTATCTAGCCGCCCACAGCGGCGAAGCCGGGCAAGGCTAGTGTCCCGAATCCGAAACCCGCTTCATTCTTCGGGGGCGCGTCATTCTGATTTCGGGCCGCGGCTAGACCGCGTCTACGATGAGGAAAGGCGCGGGATAGTGATATTCCTCCAGATTGTTCCCCTCGCCGCCACGATCGACGATGACGAAGTCCGATACTGCCTGGAGGGGCGTCAGGATGCCGTGCCAGGCATTGCGGCGGATATTGACACCCTGCCCCGGCCCCGCGACGAAGGCGAGCGGCTCGGCAGCGGTTCCGTCGAGGTCTTCGGCCACGACGACTAGGAACGGGTTCGGCGTCAGCGGAAAGAAGGCCTGGCTGCCGAGCGGATGCCGTTCGACGAAGGCGAGTGTCAGCGGCAGGGCATACGGCTCGCCGCGTGCCAGCGAGA
>JBQCFA010000427.1:0-2213 GCA_051959695.1 Rhizobiaceae bacterium | reverse complement strand
GAGCCCGACGGCGGCCGAGCCGCGCGAGATTTCCTCCATGGCGATCACATGCGCCAGATAGGTCATGCCCGTGCCGCCATATTCTGGATCGGCGGTCATTCCGAGCACCCCGATCGCGCCGAGCTTTTCCCACAGCCCCTCGGGAAAGTCGTTCTCGCGGTCGATCTCGGCGGCCTTGGGCGTGACCTCCTCGCGCACGAAGCGGCGCACCAGGTCGCGCAGCGCCTCGATGTCCTCGCCGAGCCCGAAATTCATCGAATGGTCATACATTCTCCGTCTCCCGCTCTTTCGTCTTCGTTGCCGCGCCGACGAGGCGCAGCGTCATGCCGAGATAGGTCTTGGCGACTTCCTCCACCGAAAGCCGCTCGTCCGGCCGGAACCAGACGATCACCCCGGTGATCATCTGGATGATCGCCATCGCCGTGAGGGCGGGCTCTTCTATCGCGAACGACTTGTCGTCGGCGCCCTCACGCAGGATCTGGCGCAGCTCCTTTTCATAGGAAGCGCGCAATTTCAGTATCACCGTCAGCCGTTCGCGCGACAGGCTCCTGAGCTCCATGTTCGATACGTGGGTCGAATGACGGCGTTCGACATGGAAGCGGATATGGTTGCGCACGAAAGCCGTAAGTCGCGTGGCGGGATCGGCCGACACGGGGTCCGCGGCTGCCCAGCTCGACAGCAGTCCCTCCATGTGCTCTCGCATCAGCGTGAAGAGAAGCTCTTCTTTGGTGGGAAAATAGCGGTAGAGCGCCGCCGCCTGCACGCCGATTTCCGCCGCGAGCCGGCGCATCGTCACCGCCTCGTAGCCGTGCCGCGCCATCAGTGTCAGTGCTGCGTCTCGGAGCGCGCCTTGCGTCCTGCCGCCGTCGGAACCTGTAGTGCGGGCCATGACATGATCCTCCGCAAGCCAAGAATAAAACAAACGTTCAATTAATTCAACCGCGCACGTCGGGCGTTTCTCCCGCGCCCCGGCCATGGGCAGGTTGATTTCCGGGCGGGAAACGACAGATTGAGAACGTCGCAACCGGCGGAGCCTGTGAATGGATGGGCAGACAAAGGCCGTGCTTGTCAGGATCGAGGGACGCGTGCAAGGCGTGGGATTCCGCGCCTGGACGCAGAGCGAAGCCTCGCGGCTCGGCCTTCGTGGCTGGGTACGCAACGAGCCTGACGGCTCGGTCGCCGCACATTTGGAGGGGTCCAGGGATGGTGTTGATCGGATGCTGGAACGGCTGTGGATCGGGCCTCGGGGAGCGTCGGTGACGCAGGTGTCTTACGAGGCCGTGCGCCCGGAAATGGCCCAGGGCGGCTTCCGCATCACGCGGTAGCTGTTCTTCCAGTGGAGCGAATTCGACCTTCGAGTACGGATTGCGTCACGCGCCGCTCTCAAAGGTCAAATTCAAAGCTCCACCAGAATCATTGACTTGCCAGTGGTCCTTTGATTTCGGCATGTGCCCGAGAGCGCTGCACGAAGGGGACGCAATTGTCGGAATCGGACCGCTAGTCGTTCTTGTAGAGCATCCAGCCCTTGCGGAATTCGCCCCTGGCGAGGGAGGAGTGCACCGTCACCCGGTTACGTCCACCTACCTTGGAGGCATAGAGCGCTCGATCCGCCTTGGCGTAGAGGTCGTCGGCCGAATTCGCCTCTGAGGCCATGCACAGTCCCATCGAGACGGTAATCGGCCCGCAGGGCTCGCCGGTCTGCAGGCTGGAATAGTCGCCGCGTTCGATTGCCGCGCGCACCTGGTCGGCCAGTTCGGCGACCGCCGATTCGTTGTTGCTCTTCACGATCAACGCGAATTCCTCGCCGCCGGTGCGGGCGACGAAAACGTCCGGGGGAACGATCGCCTGCAGCATGGCGGCGACCCCCTGGATGATCCGGTCCCCGGTCGGATGGCCGTAACCGTCGTTGATGCGCTTGAAATCGTCGATGTCGGCCACGACCAGCGCGCTGCCGAAGGTCGGCCTGCCGGTCCCGTACAGGGCGGCGAGCGCATTATCGAAGGCGCGGCGATTACGGATCCTGGTGAGGGGATCGGTGTCCGCCAACCGCTTGTATTCCTCGAGCGTGGATTTGACCTTTTCAAGCTCGGCCGACTTGTCCGCCATGGAACGGGCGATCTGCCTGCCGTGATCGATGGTGGTGCCGGTTGCGGTGGCCATGACGCCGACGATCTTGCCCAGGAGTTCCTTTGTCAGCGCCGCCCTGTCGCCGA
>JBQCFA010000426.1:0-19693 GCA_051959695.1 Rhizobiaceae bacterium | reverse complement strand
TCGGGGCGATGTCGATCGTGCTGAAGAGTGCCCTGACCTGGCCGCCGCCATTGAAGCCTGGCCCCGTGATCATCGTCGGCACCCGAACCGCGCTTTCGTGGCACGAGCGCTTGTATTCATCGTTTCGCGTCTTGAAGTGGCAGGCGTGGTCGGAGGTGAACATGACGATCGTGTTGTCGAGCATGTCCAAGCTCTTCAACGCGTCGATGAGTCGGCCGAACGCCTCGTCCAGCCGCTTCACCATGCCGTAGTAGCCGCCGAGGTGCCAGCCGCTGGTGCCCTTCAACGTTGCGAGGTCCGGCGGCGTCCACTGCCTGGCCGTCATGTCCTCGCGATAGCCGTCCGGCGGCGGATAGTCGTCGACATGGTTCTGATGATGCGGTTCGAGGAACGACACGAACAGGAAAAAAGGATCCTTCTGGTGACCGTCGCAAAAGCGGATCGCCGCGTCCGTCAGTGCGTCGACGCGATAGCCGGGCAGCTTCTTCTTGTTGTTGTCGTCGTCATAGAGGATCGCGTCATAGGCGTCGGATACGAATTCAAGATGATTGGCGGCGAGCCAGCTCTGGTAGCCGCCGCGCAGGTGCTTCGGCACCGGATCGCTTCCGGCGAGATGCCATTTGCCGATATAGGCGGTGGTGTAGCCGTTGCGCGCGAAGACCTTGGCCATCGTCTCGGAATCGTCCGGCAATGGTATCTCGTTGCGGAAGACGCCGGTCTGGGTAGCGAAGCGGCCCGTCTGCAGCGCCGCGCGCGCGGGCCCGCAAAGAGGCTGGCAGGCGAAGGAATGGTAGAGGTGCGTGCCGGCCCGCGCCAGCCGGTCGAAATTCGGCGTCAGATGCATCGGGTTGCCATGCGCGCCGGTGGTGTCATGCCGCTGCTGGTCGGTGAAGAAGACGATGACATTCGGCTTGGTCATGGTGGGCAAGAATGGCCTCCGCTGAGCCTGGAAGGGACGGCGGCACACTATCGTTCGGCCTTCCGCCGTGAAAATGATATTAAATCCCGCTCAGTATAACTGCAGGTTATGCCCCTGCCCGGCGGCGTTCTCCGCCAGCCCCGGCAGCAACTGAAGGGCGCGGCGCATGATGGGGTATTCGCTCGAGGACTTGCGAAACCATGCGCCGGAGACAAACCTCCAGATCGGCCGCTCCAGCCTGAGCGGCACCAGCCCCGCCGCCGCCGCAACCCCCTCCAGGGATGTGGGCGCCAGTGTGAGGAATTCCGTTCCGCTGACGATCCGGAAGCTGGCGGCGAGCACGTCGATCTCCATCCGGATCACGGGCGGTGGCAGCAGATGATCGCGGCAGTAAAGGCGCAGCCGTTCCGCCAGCAGTCGATCGCGCTTGTAGATGATCCATCTGCAATCGGCGAGATCGCCGGGCGAGATCTCGGTCCGGCCGGCAAGCCGGCTGCCGCGGCAGCAATAGGGGGTGATCTCGACCTCGAGGAATTTCCGGGTCGCGATGCCTTCCGGGGGAACACCGTTCAAGGCGCCGAGCATCAGGTCGAGTTCGCCTTCAACCAGTTTCGGCAATGTGAGCCCGGCTACGTCGAAGTCGAGCGCGAAATCGGTCTGCGGGAATTCCGAGCTGAGCAGTTTCACCAGGTCGGGCGCCATTGTCATGTGGTAGACGGCCCCGGCGGCGACGCAGAAGCGGCGCACCGAACCCGAGGTGATGGCGTCGATTTCCTCGCCGGCCTGGCGGTAATGCATGTCGATGGCCTGGACGCGGACATTGAGCCGCTGTCCAGCCTCCGTCAGCACCATGCCGCGCGGGGTGCGGGCGAACAACCGGGCGCCGAACTCGCGTTCCAGGCGGCGAATGGTCTTGGTCAGTGCCGGCTGGGTAAGGCCGATGCGTTCCGCGGCGGCCGTGAGATTTCCCGTCGCGACGACCTCCTTGAAGGCGCGCAGATTACGATCCATGGCATTACCTGGAGTTATGTTTTCAAGAAACTAATATCATTTTTCGTAGCGGTTGCCAGAAGCTAGCCTCCCACTGCCGGCGCGCCGAACATGTCGCCAGAGGGAGGAGAACGATGGACAAGATGGTAGGAAGGCTACTGGCGATTTCGATCGCGGCCGTCGTTGTCACGTCTGCCCCGGCATGGGCCGGGGACAGCTTCGCCGATGTCGGGAAGCAGCAGCCGATCACCATACTGATCAGCGCTTCTCCCTGGTATGACGGCTTCCAGAGTGTCGTCGGTCTCTATGAGAAGCAGACGGGCAACAAGGTTGACCTGGAAGTGACGCCATTTCCGGGCATGCTCGCCAAGGCGCGAACGGCGGTGCGCAGCGCGGGACAGAGTCCTTACGACCTGATCAACGTCAACAGCCCCTGGACGATCGAGTTCTATCAGGGCGGATTCCTCGAACCGCTGAAGGAAATAGACCCGGCGTTCGAGATGCCGAAGGAAGTGTATCCGTTCGATGACGCCGGATGCTGGGACGCGGTCAAGAAATTTCGTACCTGCAAGACCGGCAAGCTGATGGGCTACGCGCCGAACGGCAATATAGAGTTTGTGTACTACCGAAAGGATGTGTTCGACGAAAAGGGATTGAAGCCGCCGATAACGTTCGACGACGTCCTCGCCAACTGTAGGAAGCTGCACAGCGCGCCGCGGGCCTACGGCTATCTCCAGCGCGGCGATCCGGTATGGTACGACTGGATGGCCTACATGCTCGGCTACGGAGCCAAGGAGGTTGCCGACGCCGAGAACGGCGATTTCACGGTCACCATCAACAGCCCCGAGGCCAAGGCCGCGCTGGAGAAATACATCGAGGTGAGCCGAACCTGCGGTCCGGCGAACTACGGTTCGCTCGCGCAGGGCCAGCTTATCCAACTCGTGCAGACCGGAAAGGGCATGCAGGCGCAGGCCGTGATCGCCTCGTTCCCCAATTTCGACAATCCGCAGAAATCCGCCGTCGTGGGCAAGATGGAAGCCACGATGCTGCCGCGCGTCAAGCCGGATGGACAGCCTGGCGTCGCGATCGGAAGCTGGGTGCTCGGCGTTCCCAGGAACGCGTCCGACGAGGGCAAGAAGGGAGCGATCGCGTTCTCGAAATGGTTCCTCACCTACAAGGCGCAGTATGCCTACGCCGAGGCCGGCGCGATACCCGTTCGCCAGGATGTGTTCGCTTCCGACCTCAAGGACAAATCGAAGTTTCGCTGGATGAAGGCGTATGGGGAGGAGATCCCGTATGGAAAGCAGCTTTTCGGCTATGCCGAGAGCGCGGAGATCACCGATGCCTTGAATACCAGGCTGAGCCAGGCTCTTGTAGGCGAGCTGAGCCCCGCCCAGGCGCTGAACAAGGCGGCGGCAGATTTCTACGGGATCTTCACGAAAAGCGGGCGCAAGACAGGCAAACTGGAGCCCTTGCCCGAATGAATGGAGGCCTGACGCGGGTGAGCAATGTGTGGGTCACATTCCGATGGCCGACCCCGTCGGGCGACAGTGGCACGAGAACGCCGGCCGATATTCCCCTAAGTTATCGTGGGGGGCTGCTAATATCATTTTGGCCTGGGCAGGGGTGAGGCTATCTTTTTTCATAGCCCTGCCGTGTCGGTCTTCCGGACATCGCCTATCGTCAACGGCAGCACCAGGCCAACTGGACAATCAACAAGCCGCGAAGCAAATCACGGCTTTGGGAGGAGCAGATGAATTCAAATCACTTGGAACGTGCGCTGCTGGGCCTAGTCGTCGCGGGAGCGCTCGCCACTACCCCCGCGCTTGCCGCCGAAAGTTTCCTCGATGTCGGCAAGCAGGCGCCGATCACCGTCCTGATCAATGCCTCTCCCTGGTATAACGGCTTCGAGCACGTCGTCGATCTCTATCAGGAGCAGACCGGCAACAAGGTCAACCTGGAGGTCACGCCGTTCCCCGGCATGTTGGAGAAGGCCCGTTCCGCCGTGCGCAGCGGCGGCACCAGCCCGCTCGACCTCATCAACATCAACGCCACCAACGTGACCGAATTCTATCAGGGCGGCTTCCTCGAACCGCTGAAGGAAATCGATCCGGGCTTCGAGGTGCCAAAGGAAGTATTCGGCCTGGACGATGCTGGGTGCTGGGACGACGTCAAGAAGTTCCGGATCTGCTCCAGCGGCAAGCTGATGGGGTATACGCCCAATGGTAATGTTCAGCTCTACTACTATCGCAAGGACGTGTTCGACGAGAAGGGACTCAAGGTTCCAACCACGTTCGACGACGTGCTCGCCGACTGCAAGGTCCTGCACCATCCGCCGCAGGCTTACGGCTACCTGCAGCGCGGCGAGAAGGGCGATTCGATCCAGTACGACTTCATGGCCTACATGCTGGCCTATGGCGCCGAGCTGGTGCGTGACCCGGCCAATGGCGACTATACCGTCATCGCCAACAGCCCGGAGATGAAGAAAGCCGTCGATAAGTTCATCGAGATCGACAAGAATTGCGGCCCGGCCAACTATGCGACGCTCGGGCAGGGCGAACTGATCCAGTATTTCCAGACGGGCAAGGGCATGCAGGGGCATGCCGTCGTCGCCGCCTTTCCGAATTTCGACAATCCGCAGAAATCGGCGGTCGGCGGAAAGATATATGCGGCGCCACTGCCGCGCGCCACGCCCGATGGCAAGCCAGGCGTCGCCATCGGCAGTTGGGTCTTTGGCATTCCCAGGAATGCGTCGGATGCAGGCAAGAAAGGTGCGATCGCCTTCTCCAAATGGTTTCTCACCTACAAGGCCCAGTACGCCTACGCGGAAGGCGGCGGCATACCGGTGCGCAGCGACGTCTTCACCTCCGACTTGAAGGACAAGCCGCAATATCGCTGGATGACCCCCTATCTCGATGAGATCGAGTACGGCAAGCAGGTTTACAGCTATACCGAGGGCCCGGCGGCCAGCGAGGCGCTGGGCCTCCGGCTGAACCAGGCGCTTGTCGGCGAGTTGACCTCGGCTCAGGCGCTCAACAAGGTGGCGGACGACCTGTACCAAATCTTCAAGAAGAGCGGCCGCAAGACCGGCAAGATCGCCCCGCTTCCGGAATGAGGCGCGGCGACCTGTGCTGGAGGCGGCATCGGTCGTCGACATTGGGACATAAGCACTTCAGTTCGGCGCGGAGGACACCCTGACAACCGAGGCGGAATTCGTAGCCGGACGTCGAGGAGGGCTGGTGGATTTCATCGACCGGAATTTCCGGTGGGTGACGATCACGCCGGCCGCGATCCTCCTGGTTCTCCTCACCGCCTATCCGATCCTCGATCTGGTCGGGATGTCGGTGTCGACCATCAGCTTCGAGCAGGCGAAGGAGATCTGGGCCTTCACGCCGCGGGCGAATTTCCAGGACCTGCTTGACGACGACATCTTCAGGACCGCGCTCTGGAACACCCTGGTTTTCGCGCTGGTGGCCGTCGTGGCCGAGATCGTGCTCGGCTTCGGCCTCGCCATCCTCGTCGCGTCGATGACGCGCTTCAAGGGGATCATCCGGACCATCCTGATCATCCCCATCCTGATGCCGCCAGTGGCCATCGGGTCGATGTGGAAACTCATGTACAGCCTCGATTTCGGCGTCCTCAACCAGATCGTCATGTCCTTCGGGCTACAGCCGGTCAACTGGCTCGGATCGACATCGCTGGCGCTGTTCTCGATCATCATCGTCGATGTCTGGCACTGGACACCCTTCGTCTTCCTGATCCTGTTCGCGGCCGTCGAGGGCTTGCCGAAAGAGGTGATCGAAGCGGCTCGCATCGACGGGGCTCGCAACCGCGAACTGATCTTCAAGATCATCATCCCGCTGATGCGGCCTGCACTCGCCGTCGCAGCGCTGTTTCGCATTATCCTCGCCTTCAAGGTCTTCGACGAGGTCTTCCTCCTGACCTCGGGGGGGCCGGGAACCTCGACGGAGGTCGTCAGCCTGCATCTCTACAAGGTGTTCTTCCAGCAGAACCAGATGGGCTACGGCGCGCTGCTTTCGCTGGCGATCATCGCCGCCACGGCCGCCTTCCTTTTGGTCGGCCAGCGCGCAGCGGCGGCGGTGAGGACGCGCTGATGCTGGTCTTCAGGGGCCCTGCTCTATGGATCGCCAACTCGCTGCTGGTATTGGGCGTCGTCGTCATCGTGGGACCGTTCCTGTGGGTTGCGCTGCAGTCGTTCAAGTACGAGATCGCGATCCTGCAGGGGTCGTGGATATTCACGCCGACCTGGTTCAACTATGCCGACGTGCTTTATTCACCGCGGTCGGATTTCCCCAACAACGTCTGGAACAGCGTGGTGGTGGCGAGCGTCTCCACCTTCTTCGTGCTGATCGCCGGGACGCTTGCCGCCTATTCGTTGAGCCGCCTGCGTTGGAACCGCTGGATCGCGGGGGCCTTCCTGGGCTGGACGCTGGTCTTCAACATGATCTCGCCGCTGACCCTCGTCGGTCCGTGGTATCTGATCTTCCGGGAAATCGGCCTTACTGAAACGCTTGCAGGCCTCATCCTGGCGCACATCACGCTGCATCTGCCGATGACGATCTGGATGATGATGGCCTATTTCAACGAAGTGCCGCGCGAAATCGAGGACGCGGCGCGGGTCGACGGATGCAACCGGATCGATGTCTTCTGGCGCGTCTCCCTGCCGCTGGTGACGCCCGGCCTTATTGCTGCCGGCGTGCTCGCCTTCGTCTTCTCCTGGAACGAGTTCGCCGTCGCCCTCAACCTGACGAGCCGCGCCACGGCGACCGTGCCTGTCGCGATCGCCCGCTTCGCGCAGTAATACGAGGTGCAGTACGGCCAGATGGCGGCGGCTTCGATCGTGTCTACGATACCGGCGCTCATCCTGATGTTCTTGGGCCAGCGCTTTGTCGTGCAGGGCCTGACGATGGGCGCGGTGAAGTGAACTCGGAGCGGTAGCCATGGCGGAAGTCAAGCTGGAAAACATCCACAAGCGCTTCGGCGGCGTCGAAGTCATCCATGGCATCGACCTCACGATCCGCGACGGCGAGTTCGTCGTGCTTGTCGGCCCGTCCGGCTGCGGCAAGTCCACCTTGCTTCGCATGATCGCAGGGCTGGAGGAGATTTCGGAAGGCCGCATTTCGATCGGCGGAACCGTGGTAAACGATCTCGAGCCGCGCGAGCGCGATATCGCCATGGTGTTCCAGAGTTACGCGCTCTATCCCCACATGAACGTCGAAAGGAACATGAGTTTCTCGATGGCGCTGCGCAAGGAGCGCCCGGAGAACATCCGCCAGGCGGTTGACGGCGCCGCTGCCTCGCTGGAGCTGAAGCCCTATCTCGGCAGATTGCCCAAGGCGCTTTCCGGCGGCCAGCGCCAGCGCGTGGCCATGGGACGCGCCATCGTCCGCCGCCCGAAAGTCTTTCTTTTCGACGAGCCGCTTTCGAACCTCGACGCCCAGTTGCGCGTGCAGATGCGGACCGAGGTGCGCAAGCTGCATCAGCGCCTGGAAGCCACTTCCATCTATGTCACGCACGACCAGGTGGAGGCGATGACCATGGCCGACCGCATCGTGGTGCTCGACAAGGGCCGTATCGCCCAGTCGGGTACGCCGCTCGAACTCTACGACCGGCCGGCCAACAAGTTCGTCGCCGAGTTCATCGGCTCGCCGGCGATCAACCTCTTCCCCTGCGATGTCAGGGCGGGAAGGCTGCTTCTCGCATCCGACGACGGGGTCATCGACGTCGGCCCCGCGGCCGCGACCGAAGAAGCAAGAATAGAACTCGGCGTCCGGCCCGAACACCTCAAGCCGGTGGAGAGCGGTGGCGTGCCCGGCACGGTGCAAGTCATCGAGAGCCTCGGCGCGGAGACCTACGTCATCCTCAACGCCGCCGGCCGCGACGTCTGCTGGCGAATTGCCGGACGGCCGCAGGTTTCCGTCGGAGACAGGCTGAGGCTCGGCTTCGACCCCGCCAGCGTTCACTTTTTCAGCGCAGATTCCGGCACGCGCATCTGACCCCGCATCCAGTATCGAGGACACACCGACCGTGAAGACTGTTTTCGTTCTCTTCGATTCCCTCAACCGGCACATGCTCGGCTGTTACGGAGGCACGCGCATCCCGACGCCCAATTTCGACAGGCTGGCGGCGCGCACCATGGTCCACGACCGGCACTATGTCGGCTCGCTGCCCTGCATGCCGGCAAGACGCGATCTCCTGACCGGACGCCTGACATTCCTGCACCGGAGCTGGGGACCGCTCGAACCCTTCGACAACGCCTTTCCCGAACTGCTCAAGAGCAAGGGCGTCCATTCGCACCTGGTCACCGACCACTATCACTATTGGGAGGATGGCGGCGCGACCTATCACAATCGCTATTCGACGTTCGACTTCGTTCGCGGCCAGGAAAGCGATCCATGGAAGGCTATGGTGCAGCCGCCATGGGAAAGGCTGCGCGAGAAATACCATGAGCGGCAGCGCACGGTCGATGCGATCAGCAAGTACACGCCCTACATGATCAACCGCGAATTCATCCGCGAGGAGAAGGATTTCCCCTCCGTCCAGTGCTTCGACCGGGGCTTCGAATTCCTCGACATGAATCGCGACGCTGACAACTGGCTGCTGCAGATCGAGACCTTCGATCCGCATGAGCCCTTCTTCGCGCCGGATCGCTTCAAGGAGCCGTTCAAGACGGGCTGGAACGGCCCCATCCGCGACTGGCCGCGCTACGGCCGCGTCGATGAGCTGCCCGAAGAAGCGAACGAACTGCGCGCCAACTACTACGCCGTGGTGGCGCTATGCGATGCGCTGCTCGGCCAGCTTCTCGACTATTTCGATCGGCACGACATGTGGAAGGATACGGCGTTGGTCGTCACGACCGACCACGGGTTCCTTCTCGGCGAGCACGATTTCTGGGCGAAGAACCGGATGAATCTCTACGAGGAGATCGTCCATATTCCGCTGTTCATCCACGATCCGCGCAAGCCGGGGGCCGGCCGCACGGCGCGGCTGACTCAGTCGATCGACATCGCTCCGACCTTTCTCGATCTCTATGGTGTCGAGCCGCCTGTCGAGGCCGAAGGCCGCTCGCTGCTGCAAGACGGGAACCGCGAAGCCGCCATCTTCGGCTATTTCGGCGGCGCGGTGAACGTCACCGACGGGCGCTATACGTACCACCGCTTCCCGGAAGACATCCGCACCCAGGAAGTTTACCAGTACACTGTGATGCCCGCCCATCTGAAGCAGTTGTTCACGCCGGAGGAACTCTCGGGCGCTACGCTTGCCGACCCGTTCGGCTGGACAAAGCGCGTGCCGCTCCTGAAGGTGCCCGTGATCGAGCGCTCGCCCATGTATAACAATTACGGCCCAGGCTCGCTGCTCGAGAAGGATACCCGCCTCTACGACCTTGAGGCCGATCCGGGACAGGAGAGGCCGCTTAACAACCCGGCGGTGGAGGCGCGCATGGTCGGGCTGATGCGCGGGCTGATGGCCAGGAACGAGGCTCCAGTCGAGTCATATTCGCGTCTGGCTCTCGAGAGCGTCAGCACCTGAATCAACGGCATCATTGAATATCCACGGTCGCTCACGCCGTATCGGAGCCCAGACTCGACCGCGATTCTTTCAACATGCGGTCGACTTTCGAGATAGGCGAGCGTGAAGGCTCCGAGGTCGTTCCATGACCCGTCAGACGGCGATCGCATCGTAGGCGAACGTCTCGGCGCCTTCGCCCCGACCGCGAGCGAGGCAAGCCGGCAAGGCCGTCTCAGGCATGGTCGATGAAGCCACCGGAGAGCGTCGGAGAGCAACCAAGGTTGTCGACAGCCGATTAGACCAGAGGACAGTGACAGGCTACGCGCGCACCGTCGAGCTGCCGCAATATGGGCTTTTCTTCCCGGCATCGCGGCGCAACGTTCGGGCATCGCGAGGCAAAGGCGCAGCCTTGCGGAATTTTCAAGGGGCTCGGCGGATCGCCCTTCACTGCACCTCCGCGGACATAGCCGGCGCTCTTGCGGCGCGCCAGCGAAGGCGCCGCCGAAAGAAGCGCCGCGGTATAGGGATGGTGGGGCCGTGAAAACAGGCTCGGCCGGTCGGCATGTTCGACGATCTGGCCGAGATACATCACCGCGATTTCGTCGCAGATGAACTGGACGACGCCGAGGTCGTGGCTGATGAACAGGTAGGACAGGCCGTATTCGCCTTGCAGCCGTCGCAGCAGATTCAGGATCTGTGCCTGGATCGCCACGTCAAGCGCGGAAACGGGTTCGTCGCAGACGACCAGCCGCGGGTTGGTGGCAAGCGCTCGCGCGATGGAGACCCGCTGTCGCTGCCCGCCGGAGAACTGATGCGGAAACAGCGCCATCTGGTCGGGCCGGAGGCCGACCAGGCCGAACAGTTCGCGCACGCGATCCTCGCGCTCCGCCCTGGATGTCCCGCGCATCATCAGGTCGAGCGGCTCGCGCACGACGGTACCGACGCGTTCGCGCGGATTGAGCGAGGAATAGGGGTCCTGGAAGATCACCTGCAGGTGGCGCCGCTGCCGTCGCATGGCCTCGGGATCGAGTTTCAGCAGGTCGACGCCGTCGAACATCACAGAGCCCGACTGGGCGGCCGTCAGCCGGATCGTCGCCATCGCCGTGGTGGTCTTGCCGGAGCCGCTCTCGCCGACAAGGCCGAGCGTCCGGCCCGGCGAGAGAGAGAAGGAGACGTCGCGCACCGCGTGCAGCACCGGCCTCTCCCCGAACAGCGACTTACGCGGCATCGCGAAGCTTACCGACAGCTCTTGGACGTCGAGCAATGTCGTTGAGCTCACGCCGCCTCCATTTCCGCCGCGAAGCAAGCGACCTCGTGGGCCCCGCCTTCCAGGACGGGCCTCTCGGCGCGGCAGCGGTCGAACACGAGCGGGCAACGATCGGCGAAGGCACAGCCGCGGCCTAGCAAATGCAGCGGCGGAACGACGCCCGGGATTTCGGCAAGCGGTGGCATCCGCCCTTCCTCGCCCGCCTCCTTGCCGAGCGCCGGGATGCAGCCGATAAGCCCGCGCGGATAGGGATGCAGCGGATGATCGAGGATTTCGTCGGCGGTGCCTTTCTCGACGACGCGACCGGCATACATCACCGCCACCCGGTCTGCCATCTCTGCGATTGCGCCCATGTCGTGGGTGATCAGCATGATGGCGACACCGAACTGCTGTTGTATATCGCGTATGAGATCAAAGATCTGCGCCTGCACCGTGACATCGAGCGCAGTCGTCGGCTCGTCGGCTATCAGGATGCGTGGCCGGCACGAGATCGCCATCGCGATCATGACGCGCTGGCGCATGCCGCCGGAAAGCTCGTGCGGATAGGAGCGCGCGCGCCGCTCCGGCTCGGGGATGCCGACGGTGCGCAGAAGCTCCACCGCCCTGCGGCCGGCTTCGGCCTTGTCCACCGACTGGTGCAGCATGATCGCCTCGGCGATCTGGTCTCCGGCGGTGAAGACCGGGTTGAGCGATGTCATCGGCTCCTGGAAGATCATCGAGATATCAGCGCCGCGCAGGCTCCGCAGCCGCTTCGGCTCGGCATGGCTGATATCCTCGCCGTCAAAAATCACATGACCGCCCGAGACGCGGCCGGGAGGGTCGGGGATCAGCCCCATCGTGGCGAGCGCGGTGATCGACTTGCCGCAGCCGGATTCCCCGACGACGCCGAGCGTTTCGCCGGGCATCAGATCGAGGTCGATGCCGTCGAGCGCCGTGACCTTTCCGTGGCGTGTCGAGAACTCCACCTTCAGGCCCCGTATCGAAAGCAGCGGCTCCCCCATCAGCGTTCCCTCAGCTTCGGATTGAAAGCGTCGTTCAACCCGTCACCGACGAGGCTGACGGCGAAAACGGTGAGGAAGATGGCGATGCCGGGAAAGGTCACGGGCCACCACGAGTCGAGAATGTATTGCCGGTTCGTGCCGATCATCAGCCCCCAGGACATCGTGTTGGGATCGTCGAGGCCTAGGAAGGAAAGGCCCGCCTGAAAAAGGATGGCGACGCCGACGGTCAGGGTCGCCGAGACGATGAGCGGCGGCAGTGCGTTGGGCAGGATCACCTTCCACATTATGCGGCCGTCGCGGGCGCCGATGGAGCGCGCGGCGGTGACATATTCGAGTTCGCGGATCTTCAGGAACTCCGCCCGCGTCAGCCGCGCGGTCTGCGGCCACAGCACCACCCCGATGGCTATCGCGGTGGTTATGGTCGAAGGCGAGAAAAGGGTGATGACGACCATGGCGAACAGCAGCGCCGGCAGAACCTGGAAGAATTCGGTGACGCGCATCAGCAGATCGTCGATCCAGCCGCCGAAATAGCCGGCGACGCCGCCGAGCGAGATGCCGATGAAAAGCGTCAGGAGAGCCGCCGCCACACCGACAGTCAGCGTCGGACCACCGCCCTTCAAAAGGCCACGCAGGATATCGCGGCCGAGATTGTCGGTACCGAGCGGCACGGTCATTTCCGAACCGGGCGGCGTCTGCGGCGCCCAGACGATCTCGTAGGGATCGCCCTTGTAGATCAAGGTCCCATAGAGAACAAAGACGACGATCGCGGCGAGCAGCAGCGTGCCGAACATAGCCGGCTTGTTGCGGCGATAGACGATCCACGCCTCCCGGAGCGGGCTGATCGCCCGCGGGGAAGGCTCTGAGGCCGTCTGGCCGGCCGCGCTCATCTCAGCGGCCTCCCGTGCGAATGCGCGGATCGACGAAGCGGTAGGAAAAGTCGGTCAGGAGATTGGCTACCACCACCATGAGGGCGGCGAAGAAGAGGATGCCGAGCAGGGTCGGATAGTCGCGCCGAAGCACGGAATCGAAGGCGAGCCGCCCCATGCCGGGCCAGTTGAAGACGGATTCGACCAGAAGCGCGCCGGAGATCAGATTGCCGAACTGGATGCCCGCGACCGTGATGATGGGCAGGACGGCGTTGCGCAGCGCGTGCTTGAACACGACCTTTCTTTCGCTCAGTCCCTTGGCACGCGCGGTGCGGACATAGTCGGCACCGAGAACGTCGATCATCGACGCGCGAGAGAGCCGTGAATACTGGGCGAGGAAGATGATGCCGAGCGTAAATGCGGGAAGAGCCAGATGGTAGAGCACTTCCACGACATAGGCGGGAAAACCTCCGGAAAAGCGGGCGCCGGTCATCCCCGAAACGGGGAAGATCGGAAAGATCGAAGCGAACAGGATGATCAGCATGATGCCGGTCCAGAACACGGGCGTGGCATAGCCGATGGTCGAAAAGACGGCCACGAGAGCGGACATCGGGCCGTGGGGCTTGAGAGCCGCGAACACGCCCATCGCTACGCCGGCCGTGATCGCGATCAATTGCGCGGCCAACACCAGCAGGATGGTCGGGCCGACTCGCGCGGCGATCAGGGAGATTACCGGCTGGTTGAAATAGTAGGACATGCCCAGGTCGCCATGCGCGACGCGGTCGAGATAGATGGCAAGCTGGGTCAGGAGCGGCTTGTCCAGCCCGTAGGCGCCGCGGATCTCCGCCAGCATCTTGGCCGTGGCTCCGCCCATGGCGCCAGCGATGGTCTCGGCCGGGTCGCCGGGCGCGGCATGGATCAAGAAAAAATTGAGGACCAGCACCCCGACGAGAAGGATCAATCCATAGACCAGGCGTCTTGCGATATAGGCGATCGATCCCATTCCGCTCCGGCTCCGGTCGGGACTATGCGGTGCCCGGCAAGAGGACCGCTATTCTCGGATTGATCCTAGGCCTTGGTCCAGTAGGTTTCGTCCATCGGCTGCATCGTGCCCCATATCGATTCCGGAAAGTCCTTTATCCGCTTGTCGTATCCCGAATGATAGGGAAGCGCGTTGATCCAGTAGATAGGCAGGTCGTCGCCGACAATCATCTGGAACTCGTCGTAGAGCATCTTGCGCTTGCCGGCATCCATCTCCAGTCCGGCCTTGGCCAGCAGGTCGTCCACCTTCGGATTGCTGTACTGTTGCGTATTCGACCAGATGACGCCCTTGCGGATGTTGGAGGAAAGGTAGGTGCGGTGCACGCCTATCACCGGGTCGCCCCAGTTGTAGACCGCGTCCATCGTCATGTCGAAATCGTAGTTCGAGATGCGCTTGGCCCAGGTGGGAAAGTCGGGTGAGGCGCGCACGTCCACGTCGATGCCGACCTTCTTCAACTGGGACTTGAGATACTGGGCGACGCTCTCCTGCTGCTCCGGCGCGCCGGGAATATAGTCGCAGGTCAGCTTGAAGCGCGTGCCGTCGCCGCCGGCCTTGTGGCCGGCCTGGTCGAGCAGCGCCTTCGCCTTGTCGAGATCGAGGTCGTAAGCCGGGATCTTGGGGTTGAAAAAGGGGCTCGATTCGATGATCGGCGAGCGCTGCGGCCTGGCGACCCCGCGCATCAGGGCCTTGGTGATGAAATTGCGATCGATCGAGTAGCCGATCGCTTGGCGGACCATCTTGTTGTCGAGCGGCGCCTTCTTGGTGTTGAAGGCCAGCCAGTTGATGGCGCCGAGCCCCTCGAACCCCTTGTCGGTGACATGGAGCCGATCGTTAGCCTGCAACCGCTTGATGTCCTGGCTGGCGGTGGCGAAGGGGTAGCAATCGGCCTCGCCGTTCTCCACAGCGAGCAGGATCGCGTTGGGATCGTTGCTGATGGTCACGATGATCTTGTCGAGATGAGGCTGGTCCTTGAGGAAGAAGTCGGGATTCTTCACCAGGACGATCTGCTGGCCAGGCTTGAATTCCTGCAGCTTGAACGGCCCGGAACCAACGGGATTGGCGTTGGCGGGATGGGTCATGATGTCCTGCCCGTCGCCGAAGATATGCTTGGGGATGATGGGGCAGAGCGCGCCAGACAGGCACAGGAGAAGGGCCGGATGCGGATGGGCGAGACGGATGATCGCGGTATGCTCGTCCGGCGTCTCGACGGCGCTGACCGGAGCGAACATGGTCGTGAAGGGATGGTGGGCCTTGATCGTCTCAATGGAGAATTTCACGTCGTCCGACGTCACCGGCTTGCCGTCGTGGAACTTGGCGTTCTTGACCAGATTGAGCGTGAGCGACAACCCGTCTTCCGCGGCTTTCCAGCTTTCTGCGAGATAGGGATGCGGCTTCCAGTCGGCATCGAACAGCAGCGGCGACGCGAAGATCTGCGCGCCCGGAACGCCGGTGGCAGCGCCTGACTGGACCGCGGGCTTGAGATGGCGTGGCGACTGGGTCGACACCAGGACGAGGCTGCCACCCCTCTGGGCTTCGGCGGCCCTCGCGTCGAAGGTGAAATACGGCGCGACGAGCATCGCGCCGGCGGACCCGAGGACTTCCCGTCTCGTCAGCTTCATGACCTGTTCCCATTTTAGTTGTTGCTTTGTGGTCCCCAATCACGCTAGCCGATGAACAACCTTTGGGAAAAAAGTATTTATGCGCAGACTTCCTCTAGTTTTTAGAGGAAGTTGAGGCTTCGCCGACGACGAGGTCGTCGAAGATTCCGGACTGGCTCAGCGCGGCGCAGTGATCCAGGAAGGCCCTGACAATGCGCGGGTGGCGTTGACCGGCGATCGATATGATACCGAACTGGATCGGGGGCGTGGGGTCTTCGATCGGCAGGCAGACGTAGTCCGGACGTGCAGCCTCACGCGCCCGGATGTTGAGTACCGAGAAGCCGAAGCCGCCGGCGGCGAGCGCCCGGACGATTTCCGACGATCGGGTCGAGTGCGCGATCTTCGGCCTGAGCCCTCGGGAATAGAACAGGTCGCTGTAGTAGTCGCGTCCGAAGGGAAGGTCGAGCACGATCATCGGCCGTTCGGCAAGCTCCGCCAGCTTCACCGAGGATTTCGCGGCGAGACTGTCCTCGGCGCTGACGATCGCGTAGGGCGGGGCCGAAAAGAGCGGGGTGAAGGCCACCTGCTCGGGTAGGCTGTTGTTGTAAGTACAGGCGAGATCGACGCTGCCTTCCAGCAATTGCTCGACCATCGAGACCATGTCGCCCTCGGCAAGTTCGACGCGGACGCCCGGATGATCGCGGACGAAACCCTTCAGCATGGGCGGCAATACATGCGGCGCCGTAGTCACGTAGCAGGCGAGGCGCAGGGCACCGACCGGTTGTCCGCCGATGGAGCGGAGATCGCTGTCGAGATGATTGGTCTGTTCGAGGAAATTGCGGATATGGCTGAGCGCATCCGTTCCCGACGGCGTCGGCAATATCCCCTTCGCCGGCATCCGGATGAAGAGATCGAAGCCGAGCGCCTGCTCGAGCGAGTCGATCGCCGCGGTAATGGAGGACTGGGAGATGTTCAGCAACTCGGCCGCGTTGGTGATCGAGCCGCAGCGGCCCGCTGCCTCCACGTAACGGAGCTGCTTCAACGTAAAGTTCATCACAGGCCTCGCGAAAGATCGGTAAAATAGTGTTTATAGCCAAGAAAATACTATTTTCCCGGTCAATGGAAGTTGCCTACTCCTTGCGTCCTCCCAGAACCCAGATTCCCGAGGGGTCATGACGGACACTGTCGTCTATCGCGCTTCGAAAATCGTCACGATGGACATGAACCGTCCGGAAGCCACCTATGTGGCGATCAGGGAAGGACGTATCCTGGCGGTCGGCGGCAAGGAAATCGTCGCGGCGAGCGGCGGGCGCCTGGATGCGCGCTTCGCCTCGCATGTGCTGATGCCGGGTTTCGTCGAAGGGCATGCGCACATGATGGCCGGCGCGATGTGGCGCTATTGCTATATCGGTTTTCAAGATCGGGTCGACCCGGACGGCCGGCTCTGGAAAGGCGTGCCGGATATCGAATCGGCGATCGCGGCGCTCAAGGAGGCTGAACGGCAGCTCACCCCCGGCGAACCTCTCGTGGCGTGGGGCTTCGACCCGATCTTCCTGCCCACCGAACGCCTGAACAAAGGACATCTCGACGCGGTCTCGGCTGAGCGGCCGATCGGCGTGATACACTCGAATTTCCACCTCATGACCGTGAATTCGCCGGCGCTGACCATGGCCGGCTACGACCGGACATCGAACGCGGAGGGCGTGGCGCGCGGATCCGATGGCGAACCGAACGGCGAATTGCAGGAGATGGCCGCGATGTTTCCCGTCATGCGGCGGCTCGGCATCAACCTGCGCGCCATGGCGCGCAAGCCGGAAAGCATGCGCGCCTTCGCCAAGACCGCGATGCGGGCCGGTGTAACCACGTCCGCGGACCTGCTCAACGAACTCGCCGAGGAGGATATCGACCTCCTCCTCGGCGTTGCGGATGAAGAGGATTTCCCGCTGAGGATCGTCGCCGTACTGAGCGGCATGTCCGGAACGCCCGACCAGATCGCGGCGCGGGCGGCGGCACTCGGCGCCCGTTCCTCGGACCGGCTGCGCATGGGCGCGGTCAAGATCGTCACTGACGGGTCGATCCAGGGCTATACCGCGCGGCTCAAATGGCCGGGCTACATCACCGGACACCCGAACGGCATCTGGAACGTGCCGCCCTCGCAGCTTGCGACGCTGGTGGAGACGCTTCACGCCGCGGGCATCCAGATGCACATCCACGTCAATGGCGACGAAGCCTCGGAAGTCTCGCTCGACGCGCTTGACAACGCAATCCGCAAGCATGGGAGCGGCGACCATCGCCACACGCTCCAGCATTGCCAGATGGCTGGCGAGGATCAGTTCCGCCGGATGGCGGCGCTCGGAATTTGCGTCAATCTGTTCGCCAACCATATCTGGTATTTCGGCGACCAGCATTGGGAACTGACGATCGGCCCCGACCGTGCGTTGCGCATGGACGCCTGCCGATCGGCGCTGGACAACGGCGTTCCGCTGGCCATCCATTCCGACGCTCCGGTGACGCCGATGGGTCCGCTCTTCACCGCATGGTGCGCCGTCAACCGCAGGACGCCTTCCGGGCGGATCCTGGGAGAAAATCAGCGCATCGCAGTAGGCGAGGCGCTTTGCGCCATCACAATCGGGGCGGCTCGCACCTTAAAGCTCGATCACGAAATCGGATCGATCGAGACAGGAAAGAAGGCCGATTTCGTGGTCCTTGGCGCCGACCCCCGGGCAGTCGACGCTGCGGCGCTCAAGGACGTGCCAGTGCTGGGCACCGTCCTGGGTGGCCGTCATTTCCCGATCTGAGCGGCGATGGCGACGCAGCCAGATCGCGGACCTGCAAAGCCGCTGCCGGTCACGATCGTCTCCGGCTATCTGGGGGCAGGCAAGACGACGCTGGTGAACTCGATCCTTTCAGGCGGCCATGGCTTGCGCATCGCCGTCCTCGTCAACGATTTCGGCAAGGTGGCCGTGGACGAGACGCTGATCGCCGGTAAGGGCGCCGACGTGATCGCGCTCGCCAATGGTTGCATGTGCTGCCAGGTCGGCGGCGACCTCTACGACACGATCGACCGCATCCTGCGCATGCGCGAACGCTTCGACCACCTGCTCATCGAGACCAGCGGCGTCGCTGACCCGGCGCAGGTGGCGCAGATCGCGGTCGCCGAACCCGACCTCGAACTGTCGCGCACGATCGTTCTGGTCGACGCGGTCAATTTCGCCGCCGTGTTGGCGGATGCGAGGGTCGCGGATACGTTGCTCCGACAGGTCCGCGCAGCCGATCTCATCCTCTTCACGAAGACCGAGTTCGCGGGTGCAGCGACGCCAGCGGAACTCGACCGCATCCTGTTCGAAGCCGGAGCGGAGGCGCCGACCAGCCTGTTGCGGAAGGAAGGGCCGGAAGCCTGGCCTCTGCTCGGTGATGAAACCACTGGGCAGCACGATCGGGATTTAGGGCCTGCGAAAGCCCGTCCGCTGAAGCCGCATTCGCTTCCCTTCGAGAGCTGGAGCTGGCAGGGCGAGTGCACTCTGCCCCGCGCCGAAATCCTTGCCTTCGCGGCAGATCCGTCGCTGCACATCTACCGGCTCAAGGGACGGCTCCGCCTGGCCGGCGGGGCCGCGATGCTGATTCACAAGGTGGGCTCCGAGACCACCGCAGAGGAGATCGTGGACGATTTCGTGGAATGCGATCTCGTCGCCATCGGCGCGAGGCCCGATTTCAACCCCTCGCGCGTCGAGGCGGCTTGGCGGCGGCTCATCCGGTAGCGCCGCAGGGTTTGACTGCAGATTTCAAGCATTCGTGGATGCACGGTTCTGCCGTGATATGCCCTGAAGGTCGTCCCGGTTGGCCGAAACAAAAGCTTTCGCCATGGGCGCGATCGATATCTGGCGTGTTGCGGACGGACGTTTGATCGAACATCGGGACGAGCCAGACACCCTCGACAGCTTCACCCGGAGCGGCGCCTAGGCGCGCCTGGCCAGCCGCCCGCCTGTGGCGACCCCAAGAATTGGCCATATGGGGACCGTCCGATGCAATTAGGCAAACCCTTCGCGATCGGACTCCCGGGGGCGCTCGGCATCGTCATGGTCGGGGGGCGCGGTCAACTTCGTTGGCCCTTAATCGATCCGCAACGCCCTTAGGTGCGGGGCCATCCAACCGATGTCCATCGGGTGACAGGCGGCGGCGATCGATGGTTAGAATCCGGACGTGGGTCGAGCATGATAGCTTGCTGCAATGACGCGACAAACTATAGGCGATCCGTCCACCCAAACCGCAAGATCGGTCGAGCGCGTTGCAGCTCAAAACCGCTAAATGGGGCCGCCACGGAGAAAGAGACAATGAAGGCGGCTCTTCAGAACTATCATGTCCGGATGCAGCGGATGCTGGATTATATCGACCGGCATCTTGACGGCAATCTGGATCTGGAAACGGTGAGCGGGGTCGCCGCCTTCTCGAAGTTTCATTTCCACCGGCAGTTTGCGGCGAC
>JBQCFA010000425.1:0-5329 GCA_051959695.1 Rhizobiaceae bacterium | reverse complement strand
GCTCTACTATCCGCTTCGCCTGAACGATTGTCGTCGTGGCGGCCATGGCCATCAGCGGCGCGAAGTTGCGCGCCGCCTTGTTATAGGTAAGGTTGCCCTTACGGTCAGCAAGTTCCGACTTGATCAGCGCCACGTCAGCTTTGAGCCACCGCTCCTGCACATAATGCCGGCCATCGAACTCGGCCACCGGCTTGCCCTTTGCAAGGTCTGTTCCATAGCTCGTTGGCGTATAGAAGGCCGGAATGCCGGCGCCGCCCGCCCGAATGCGCTCGGCAAGCGTTCCCTGCGGCACCAGTTCAAGCTCGATTTCGCCCGCCAGGTACCGCTCGGTGAAGGCACGTGGCTGCGACGTGCGCGGGAACGAGCAGATCATCCTGGCGACCATGCCGGCATCGATCATCGCCGCGATGCCGATACCGCCGGTGCCGGCGTTGTTGTTGATCACCGTCAGGGACCCGGGCGACCCCGTTTTTCTGAACCGTTCCAGAAGACCCCCGATGAGTTCGATCGGAGCACCGGAGCCGCCGAAACCGCCGATCATGATCGAGGCACCGTTGACTATGTCGGCCAACGCCGCCTCGATGCTGGAACAGACCTTGTCCATCGCTCGTTCCAAATGAAGAATGTTCGTATTGCGAACAAATGTTTTATATGCGATATTTTTTAGATGACCACGAGTACCGAGTCAATCACGCGCGCGGACAATAGCCGCGATCAGGTCGGCTCCCTGACGAAAGGGCTCGTTGTCCTGGAAATACTCGCCGCCCATCCGGCGGGGCTGACGCTCAGCGAAACAGCCGAAAAGGCCGGCCTAACGCGGGCCGGCGCGCGTCGCTTCCTGCATACCCTGGTGGCCTCGGGCTATGCGACGCAGTCCGGCCGGCGCTTCCAGCTTTCGTCGCGGCTGCTCGCGACGGCGCGCCTATGGCTTCAGGGAACACCGCTCTGGACCTTCGCCGAACCTGTCATGCGCGAACTTTCCGCCGCCTTCAACGAGTCGTGCTCAGCGGCCATCCTGGCGGGCGAAGACGTCGTCTATGTCGCCCGTGCACCGAGCCGCGCCATCCTTTCCGTTACGCTCAATGTCGGCACCAGACTGCCGGCCTACTGCACCTCGATGGGAAAAGTCCTGCTCTCCGGCCTCGACGAGCATCAACTTGCCGCCTTCCTCGAAAGCGCCAACCTGAAACGCAACACGTCGAAAACCATCACCGATCAGGGCGCCCTGCGGGAAGCGATCGAAAAAGCGCGCCGTGGCGGCTTCGCGATTGCCGACGAGGAACTGGAACCCGGCCTTCGCTCGGTCGCCGTGCCGATCCATGACGGGACCGGAAGGATCGTCGCCGCGCTCAACGTTTCTACACAGACCGCGCGCTTTTCGGTTGCGGAAATGAAACGCGAAATCCTGCCCAGGCTGAAGGAAGCGGCGGCCAGGATCGAGCACTATTTTCTCGTTCAGTAGTGTGTGTGCATAGCGCTCACCGGGGCGCCAATGCTCGCGCCTCCTCGTCGATCGCGACGCGCATACCTTCTTCGAGCATCGCCGCGAGCTTCCGCTTCACGGCCGACGTCCACTCGGCATTGCCTGTCAGCGCAACCGGAAATAGTCCCGGCAGAGCCAGAAGCGCGTCGACTACGGTACCCGCGCTATAGCCGGCCCCTTCAAGTGCCAGCGCAATCTCCCTCTCGCGGGGGTCGCGCAGGGTATAGGTCTCACCGCCGTCCTTGCGGCCGAGTGCATAGCGCATCCATGCCGCCACCGCCAAGGCGAAGACGTCGAGCCCCTGCCCGCGTTCCAGCGCCACGGCGGCGGGTTCCAAGAGCCGCTGCGGCAATTTCTGAGTGCCGTCCATGGCAATCTGATAGGTTTCGTGCGCGATGGCCGGATTGCGGAACCGCTCCTGCAAATCCCCGGCATAGCGGCCGAGATCGACGCCCGGCACAGCCTCGAGCGTCGCCGCGGCCGCCTTCATGTGCCTCGCCACCAAGGCGGCGAGCGCCTTGTCCTGCATTACGTCGCGCACGTAACGGTGGCCAGCGAGGAAGCCGGAATAGGCAAGCATGGAATGCGCACCGTTCAGCATGCGCAATTTCATCTTCTCGTAGGGCGCCACATCGGTGACGAAGAGCGCGCCGCCCGCCTCCCAGTCCGGCCTGCCGGCAACGAACTCGTCCTCGATGATCCATTGCGAGAAAGGCTCGGTCTCGACCGCGCCTTGATCCTCCAAGCCCGTCAGAGCATTCACGTCCTCGAACGTCTTGCCGGTGCTGGCGGGCGTGATGCGGTCGACCATGGTCGAAGGGAAGGAAACCTGCGCGTCGATGAACGCCGCGATTTCCGGCGCTGCCGCTTCAGCGAATTCCCTGACCAGCCGCTCGGTCACCCGCCCGTTGGCTGGAAGGTTGTCGCAGGAAAGCACGGTAAAACCGGCTAGGCCGGCCTCATGGCGCCGACGCAGCGCCTCGACGATGAAGCCGATCGCACTTTGCGGATGGCGCGGACCGGCGAGGTCCGCGGCGACCGCCGGGTGCGCCCGATCGAGCCCTCCCGTCTTTGGATCGAGCCCATAGCCCTTCTCGGTGATGGTGAGGCTGACGATCTTCGTCTCCCGCGCCGCCAGCGCGTCGAGCACCCTCGCCGGCTCGTCGCGCGCCACGAGCACGTGCCGGATACAGCCGATGACCCGCGCCTCGACGCCGCCCGGCCCGCGCGTCAGAAGCGTATAGAGCCCGTCTTGTGGATTGAGCTGGTTCGCTACATCCGGTGAGCGCAGGCTGACCCCTGTGATCATCCAGCCGCCGCCGGATTTCGCCAGCGCGTCATCCGTGTAGACCGCCTGATGCGCGCGATGGAACGCGCCCGTCCCCAGATGCACGATGCCGGAGGCGGCGCAACGGTCATAGGCCGGTGCACCGACGGAAGACGGCAGATTGGACTTGGAGGAAAGGCGGGGCATCAGAACTGCTTGCGGTTGTCGAGCGAGAAACCCCTCATCCGGGTCGGATGAGGGGTGATGTACTCACACATACCGGTTGACGACGTTCTCCAGATATTCCTGGCGGCCGGATTTCGGCTGCGGTTCGATCTTTTTCCTGACGACGCGCTCGGCCACCTCTTCCAGCGTCCGCTTGCCCGCCAGGATCGCGCGGCCCTCGGACGATTTCCAGCCGGCATACCGCTCCTCCAAGGGCCCGGAGAGCGCCTTATCCTCCAACATGCGTGCCGCGGCCTTCAGCCCGCGCGCGCAGCAGTCCATCGCCCCGATATGGCCGATCAGCAGATCTTGCGGATCGATAGACTGGCGCCGCAGCTTGGCGTCGAAATTGGTGCCGCCGGTCTTGAACCCGCCCGCCAGCAGGACTTGGTAATAGGCGAGCGCCATCTCCGGCACATTGTTGGGGAACTGGTCCGTGTCCCAGCCCGACTGGTAGTCGTTGCGGTTCATGTCGATCGAGCCGAAGATGCCGAGCGCCCCGGCTAGCGCCAGCTCATGCTCGAAGGTGTGACCGGCAAGGATGGCGTGGCCCTGCTCGATGTTGACCTTGACCTCTTTTTCCAGCCCGAACCGCTTGAGGAAGCCGTATACCGTCGCGACATCGTAGTCGTACTGGTGCTTGGTCGGTTCCTGCGGCTTCGGCTCGATAAGGATCGTACCCTTGAAGCCTATCCTGTGCTTGTAGTCGACGACCATTGAGAGGAAGCGCCCGGCCTGCTCGGTCTCGCGGCCGATATCCGTGTTGAGCAGCGTCTCGTATCCCTCGCGACCGCCCCAGAGCACATAGTACTATCCTTTCAGGCGCTTTGTCACGTCGATGCATATCTTCACGGTGGCGGCGGCATAGGCGAAGATGTCCGGGTCGGGATTGGTAGCGGCCCCGGCCATGAAGCGGCGGTTGGAGAAGAGGTTCGCCGTGCCCCAAAGCAGTTTGACGCCGGTCTGCTTCATCTTCGCCTCGAAAATATCGGCGATCTCGTCGAGGCGGCCCGCACTCTCCGGGAAATTGGCGCCTTCGGGACGCACGTCGGCGTCGTGAAAGCAGAAATAGGGACTTCCGAGCAGCGAGAACATTTCGAAGGCGACATCCGCCTTGAGCCTGGCATGCGTCATGCCCTCTACCTCGCCTGGTTTGGCGAACCAGGGCCGCTCGAAGGTCTGTCCGCCGAAGGGGTCGCCGCCCGGCCAGGTGAAGGAATGCCAGTAGGCGACGGCGAAGCGCAGATGATCCTCCATGCGCTTTCCGGCGACGATCTCGTCCGCATCGTAGTGGCGATAGGCCAGAGGGTTGTCGCTTTCCGGACCCTCGTATCTAATCGGTTTGATATCGCCGAAAAAGCCGCTGCTCATACCCCGTCTCTCCCGCTCAGCCGGAATTTGTCCTTGCGCGCCGCCGTGGCCGAAAGCACCCGGGCAAGCGCGGCGAGACACTATTGGCCCGGCCGCCGAGTTTCAAGACGGGATCGAGGATAGGACAGACGCCCAGCCGATGCGCTGGGCGTCTGTCAGAATGCGTCGGGTCTTAGTCGCAGATCCGGACGCGGCGCACGACGCGATGACCATGATGCCACGTACGGCGCACCTTCACCCAGCAATGGCGATGGTGGTGCCGCCAGTGGTGGCGGTAGTAACGGTAATGGGGATGGTGATAACCGCCGCCCGTCGAAGTCACCACGCTGGCAGCCTGCGCCGGAGCGCCTGCAACGGCGACACCCCCAAGTGCGATCATTCCGGCAATCAACAAACCTTTCATCTTACCTTCTCCATGGTTCAGTGCTGCAACAACGTCCCTCGGGAAAAAAAACGCGGAGGGGGCCCAAATCGTTCCTTGGCGTTCCGTCGGACCTCGTTTCGCCGGTATGAAGCACCCGATGCGGATGCGCGCCGTGAGGAAATATGGTTGAACTCGACATGGACGGGCGCCGGGACCCGAGCCGCGTCGCAGGCAATCGCGAACGTTACCTTCGGGGCAGGAAGGCGGACGCGGGAGTGCAGGCGGATGTCCGGTTGTGAGACGCCATTGGTCGATGAAGGAAGAACGGTCTTGAAGCTGGCCGCCGCCACCTTGTTCCTCGCCGCCTCGCTGTCGGTCCAACCCGCGGCCGCGCAAGTAAAGGCGCCCGGGCTCACGCCCAAGGTGCTGGTCGTCACCATGTTTGAAGTGCCGGGCGATACGCCTGGAGAGGCGCAGCGCTGGATAGAAAACGAGAAACTGACAAGGAGGATCACTATTCCCGGTCTTTCGAAGGCTTTCCCTGATCTTCTCTGCAACGAGGAGGGTGTCTGCCTGGTGACCACGTCGATGGGATATGCCAACGCCGCCAGTTCGATAT